>CAZKSG010000043.1:0-27676 GCA_964555335.1 uncultured Anaerolinea sp. | reverse complement strand
GATGACGAGCGCTATTCGCATATGATCTCCAATGAATGGATTGGACTGTCTCGGTATAACTCGTTTACTTTACCATGACTCACGGTTGTATGACAAGTTTTACAGGCTCTTTTTCGTAATCCACTTTCTCAACCCAGTCACTTGCCAGACTCAATGCCATGTTCGCCTTCAATAACCCAACGTGCTTTTCATACAAAACACGCTCGCCCTGCTTTAGTTGCAGAGTGGCGTTCTTTCGGAATTCCTTTGCCCAGAATCGGAATCCATCTACGTCGACATCCGGACTTAAGACGTTTGGACAAATCCAGGCAAACGGTTCTTCTGTCTGGACCTCGAGCCGGCTCCCGTTCCATTGAGCCTTTTCCAACCACCGAGCCATCGACTGCGCTGCCGCGCGACCCTCTAGGGCTGCCCAATCTGCAGTCTCCACGCCTCGCAGCAGATTCCCCGCCGCAAAGACTCCCACCTGTGAAGTGCGAAACGCCGCATCCACTTGCGGACCAAACGAAGGTTTGCCCGTTTCGACTCCGCCGCGACGCGCCAGCTCATTTTCAGGAATCCAATCTCCAGTAAAGATGACTGCGTCGCATTCAATGCTCTGAGTCCTGCCTGATTCCAAATCAGTAACTTCGACGCCTTCTACTCGCGAATGACCCAAAATATTCGTAACGCGTTTGTTCGTCAGGATTGGTGTCCGCGCCAAAATATCCGCGTAGAAAATTTTCGCTGGCAAAAAGATCGGCAGATACAACTGGTGACTCGGCAACTCCGTCACCATCCCCGCCACTTTCACACCCGCATGCAAAAGCGTCGTCACCACCGACAAACTGACGATCTCCGCACCAACGATCACCGCCCTCTTGCCCACCGGCAGCTTATGCTCATACACAAATCGCTGTAACGACCCTGTGGTAAACACTCCCTGCGGGCGATGCCCCGGAACCAACCGCGCTGCCCGCGGTCGTTCTCGCACACCTGTCGCCAGCAAAACCGACTTTGCCTCAATCGTTCCCAATCCATCTGGGGAAGTGAAATTCAGGGCACAGAGTCCCCCTCTCCCTTGGGGAGAGGGGCTAGGGGTGAGGGCTGTAATCGTCATATTCGTAGCAATCCTTATCCCCTCCTCCTCCGCCATTTCCCGATACCTGCGCGCATACCCCGGACCTGTCATCACACGATGCAAATCCCGCACGCCAAACCCAATATGCCCGCACATGCGCGGAATTCCCCCCGCTTCCGATTCGCGCTCCGCAACCACAATATCTTTTACGCCAAGTTTCTTCAACTCCAACGCCGCCGCCAATCCCGCCGGTCCCGCTCCGACAATCAACACATCTGCAGACCTGACAGGTTTCATTCGCGTCGAGTCAGATCGAGTAATTTGCGTATCGGAATCCTTTTTCCCCACCGACATTTCTCGAAAACCTGTCAGGTCTTTTAGGATTGAAGCCTGACAATTAAACCCTTGGCATCGTCCCTGCATCGCACGCGTTCGTCTTCTTAGCGCATCCAATGTTATCGCTGGAATATCCGAATACATTGCATCTCTCACTTCGCCTAACGATACGCGTTCACAATGACAGACGATTTTTCCATATTCAGGATTCTTCGCGATCAACTCATCACGCTGATACGGACGCGGAAATGCTTCCCCAATATTTGGCATCTTAATCGATTTAAAATCAGCCTTATGCCTTAATTCAACGCCAGCCTCTTTCAACAAGTTAGCCACATATTCCGCGATCCCCAAACTCGCCGAAATCCCCGTGGAACGAATCCCGCCCACGCAGATATAGTTTTGCTCCGCATGAAGTGCTATTTGATAATCACTATGTTCCGTCGCTGCTCGTAAACCTGAATATGTTGCGGTGACTTCTTCCTCCAACAACTCAGGCAATATTTTCTTTCCCTTTTCCAGCAAAGAACTTAATCCGTTGACGCTCGTATTGGTTGCAGTCTTGTCAGGCAAATCCTCTGCCGTGGGTCCCAGCAGCACATTCCCATAGATCGTCGGGCTGACCAGTACCCCCTTTGTTGTCGCAGTAGGAACCGGCAACAACACATGATTGACCAGCCTGCGTGACAACCTATCGTAAACGATCAACTCCCCGCGCCGGGGTGTGACTTTGAAGTTTTCATGCCCCAGCAAATTATTGACATCATCCGAATACAATCCGGCTGCATTGATGATCCATTGAGCATGAACTGTTTCATTCTTGCTGGAAATTGCATAGACTCCCCCTCTCCCTGATGGAGAGGGTTGGGGTGAGGGCGAAATCCCCGTCACTCTACAATTAACCTTCAACTCCACCCCATTCACCACCGCCTGTGTCGCACACGCCAGCGGAATCGTAAACGTACACAGAATCCCCTCGCCGGGGACGAACATCCCACCCAATGCGCCTTCCCCCAGATGTGGCTCCCGCTGATAGACTTCTTCTTTCGAAATCAAATGGACATCTGTGACGCCATTCTTGTGCGCCTTTTCAAGCAATACAGGAAGGGTATCAAGTTGTTCCTGGTTCCAAGCGATCAACAATCCACCGATTCGCTCATAGGGACTGCCCACTTCATGCATAAACGCTTCCATGAGCGGATAACTTCTTCGCATCAGGGTTGCTTCGAGGGAACCAAGTTTGGCATCGAAGCCGGTATGCCAGATGGCTGTGCTGGCCTTGGATGTCCCCATCCCCACATCTGAATTGGATTCAAGTAACACGATCTTCAGATCATAGTGTGAAAGTTCCCGTGCAATCGCAGAGCCTACAGCCCCTGCACCGATGATGGCAATGTCGTAGATGGTTTCCATAGGATTATTGTATGTCTTTAGCAACCTTCTAATTATCAGGAGATTGCTTCACCGCAAAGGACACTCCTCGAACTGACATCAAGAATGATATACCTTTACCGCTTCGAGCGCCTTGTTCCATTTCGCAAGACGGTGTTGTCTTTCTTCCTCATCGATCATTGGTTGATAGGTCGCTTCAGATTGCCAGCCATCCGCAAGGGTTTCAAGAGAAATTCCAAGTGCAGAATGAGCGGCAAGATGGGCGATACCGATCGCTGTGGCTTCCCGCGCTGCTGAGACTCGAACTTCGAGATTCAGCAGATCCGAAATATATTGCATAAGATAGGGATTTTCCGATGGACCACCGTCCACTTTGAGGTGAGGCGGCGCCTGACCGGCATCCTGTGACATGGCATTGACCACCTCATAGACACGGAAGGCGATGCCATCCAGCGTGGCACGGACAATATCCGCAGGTTGCGAGCCGCGGCTCAGTCCAAATATCGCACCGCGCGCATCTGAAAGCCAATGCGGCGCTGCGAGTCCCTGCAAGGCGGGGACGACAACCACATCGCCATCTTTGGATTGTGCGGCAACTTCAGCACTTTCAGCAGGGTTGGATAAAAAGTGAAGCGAATCGTTCAACCACTGCACCGCAGCACCGGTGACAAAGATGCCCCCATCGAGCGCGTAGGATGTGTGTTTGCCCCAGTGCCAGGCCATGGTGGTAAGCAGCCCATTGTTGGAGAGGCGCATCTCTTTGCCAATATTCATCAGCAGAAAACTACCCGTACCAAAGCTGCACTTCATTTCACCAGGCTTGAAACAAGCCTGACCAAATAGCGCCGCTTGCTGATCGACAAGCAAAGCATGCAATGGAAGCGGCTTGCCGTTCCCAAAGTCGAGATCACCGGCGTAACCAGCGGATGGAACGATGCTTGGCAAAATGGTCCGCGTCGCACCAAAAAGCGCGAGCAAATCATCATCCCAATCCAGTTTATTCACATCGAACAACAAGGTCCGCGAAGCAGTGGATGGATCGGTGATATGCAATTGTCGATTTGAAAGATTCCAGATTACCCAGGTCTCGGTGGTGCCAAAGCGGGCACGACCATTATCAATGGCTTGTTTGAGATTGGCGTCATGCTCCCATGCATATCGAAATTTGGGAGCGGAAAAATAACTATCGAGAATAAGTCCTGTCGTTTGGCGCAGAGCATCTCCATCCACATCCCCGGCGATCGTTTCACAGACTTCCACACCGCGTTTGTCCTGCCAGACGATGGCGGGAGTCAGCGGCTCACCGGTCTCGTTGTCCCAAACAACGAATGTCTCGCCCTGATTGTCAAACCCTACCGCAGCAATCGTATATTTCTCTATTAAAGGAGCAACAGCCTCCTTCACTGTACGGACAATGTCAAACGGGTCCTGTTCCACCCAACCCGGGCTGGGGAAGCGTGCCGGTAACGGAACCGAATTCTTTTCCACGAAAGAGGCGTTCTCATCCACCACAACGGCCGTTGTCTGTGTTGTTCCCTGGTCGATCCCAAGGATGTACTTCATGCGTCCCTCCAGAAAAAGACGCGGCACCCCATCTGGGATACCGCGTCCGGGAATCGATATTCCTTTATGCTTCGCCGTATTTCTTTTCGATGTCGGCGATCATCTTCTGGCGCTGGGCGATCTTGTCGCCTTCAGGCACGCCTTCGAAGCGATTATCTTCACCGCCGGTAATGTAGGTTATCACCGTGGTGATCACAGCAATAGCGAGGGTTGTATAAGCCGTAACGGAATCTGGTATCAGGAAGTGCATCACATTTTCCTCTGAGACCTTGAAGAAACTCAGAACCAAACCGATTACTGCCAACACAATGCCATAGATCGCGGTCTTGCGTGACCATAACCCAAGCAAAGCCACAATGAAGAAGAGCGTAAAGTAATAGACCTTTTCATTAGGTGGGAAAAAACCGGTGATCGCCAATGTGACGCCGAAAATGACGGCCAGGGTTGCGTTCGGTTTGGATAATCCACCAAGATTAAAGGGTCCCTTTTCCTTCCACTTTGCTGTGCCTTCGGCCAGCAATCCGGCTGCCACAGGCATGACCATCGAGAGATATAGGAATACTGCGCAAGCTACCGCCAGAACCAGGTAATACGGAGCATAGACGGTACTAAGCAATGCCAGCGCGGCCGACGTCCAGATGGCATACGTGGGGGTGCGATACTGGGTGCTGACGTGAGAAAGCGACTTGGATGCGGGCAACCCACCGTCGCGAGCGAAGGCGTACATCATGCGTGAGCAGGAAGTCATACCTGCAAGAGCACACATATAGTTGACCGCCACCAAACCCACGGCCAGGAACACTTTCAGCCATTGTGGCATGAGCGAAGCATTCCACATGTAATCGAACGAACCCCACCCAGCGGCACCAGCCTCTTGAATACTAGGCATGGTAAGCACATATGCAGCCACCGCCACCAGACCGAACACCCACGACCAGAATACTGCCTGCCACATGCCCTTGGGCACATTCACCTGCGCGTCCTGGGTCTCTTCGGAGGTATGAGCTGAAGCGTCAAAACCGGTGATGGTATAGCATACGTACACCAAACCCAGCAGGAACGCAAAAGCGATGCTTTCTGTACGGAAAGGAACCACCCCGCCACCTGCATCACCGGTGAAGTTTGTGAAGGTCCAAAGGCGGGAGATCTCCAACTTCACAGGGCTGAACGCGAATAGGGCAATAATGAGGATGATCGTGAGGGCGAAGATCAAATAGCCACTCAGGTCGGTTACTTTGGTGGTTATTTCAATGCCATAGTGATTTAGGAGCGCTTGTGTAGTCAATACAATTGCCATAAAGATGAACTGGTGCCAGTAGCCCCAGGCGGATGTATCGAGCTTCAGCGTATCAGTGAGCAGGATACCCTTGAAAAAGACCGAGTACAACAACACATCCACAGAAGACACCACACAGATCAAACCGATCAGGTTGAACCAGGCGGTTGCCCAGCCCCAGAATTTTCCACCGAGGTGCGAACTCCAGTGGTAGAGTCCACCTGCGGTTGGGAAGGAGGAGGCGATCTGTCCCATACCAAAGGCAACGCTCAAGGCGAGCACACCGCCCACCAACCAGATGATGAACGCTCCACCAGAACCCAGGGCGTTAAACGCCGCGGCAAAAGCGGAGATTCCACCGGCCAAAATACAGATGATCGAGAACGAAATTGCAAAATTCGAGAAGCCGCTCATGCGGCGGGAGAGTTCCTGCGCATACCCCAACTTATGCAGAACCTGTTTATCGTGCGCTTGACTTTTCTCAGCCATATCTTCTTCTCCTTAAGTGAAAATGATGTACACCGCGAGAATACGAAACAGGCACGTTTTTCTATGGGTTTCCGAGTCCTCCTTTCCCCGGTTATGGGGAACACGAGATGGAACTGACAAACCTATACTATTTTGATTTCAAACACAATGGAACAAAAAAAGGTGCGCTGGACCTGGATAAAAGCGCTTCGCGCGGGGCTTTGCCCTGTTCCCGTTAAATTAAGCTTCCCTACCCGCATATATTTCATTCATCATAACCAAAATGGAACTCGAATACAAGCAGGAAATTCATCATGTTTTCCTGGCAGGCCAAAATGCCCATGACAGATCGAAGCAGATTTGGTAAGATATTCCCAACCAAGGTTTTCAAAGAAAAGACATGAGATTAATGAACTGCATGTGTACACGGCGGGGCTAGCGCCACCGCCTCTGAAACCCAGAGATAAACGGCTGAATGCCGCACCGGTGGGACTGACCCCGAATCCATTGTAGGGGCGGATCATGATCCGCCCCTACAATGGTTCAAGACCCACCGTTGCAACGCTGAGGAAAACCCCAGCATGGCATTCAGCCGTTTTTTATTTTGCCTGAAAGCAATAATCCAACACCAAGGAGCAAAGAAATGACAATCGCAAAAGATGTAACAGCACTGATCGGCAATACCCCGCTTGTCCGATTGAACCGCGTCACTGAAGGCGCCCAAGCGGAAGTGGTGGCCAAACTGGAATTCTACAACCCAGCCCATTCCGTCAAGGACCGCATCGGCTTCGCCATGATCGATGCTGCTGAAAAGGCAGGCCTCATTAACAAAGATAATGTGCTCGTCGAACCGACCAGCGATAACACGGGCATAGCCCTCGCCATGGTGGCAGCGGCGAGGGGATACAAGCTCATCCTGACCATGCCTGAGACCATGAGCAAGGAACGCCGTATGCTACTGCGCGCGTATGGTGCAGAACTCGTTCTCACCCCCGGACCCGACGGCATGGGCGGAGCGATTCGCAAGGCAGAGGAGATCGTCGCTTCAGACCCGAAGAAATATTTCCTGCCACAGCAGTTCAAGAACCCGGCGAATCCCGAAATCCATCGCAAGACCACTGCCGAGGAGATCTGGAATGACACCGATGGACTGGTCGATTTCCTCGTCGCAGGCATCGGCACCGGCGGAACGATCACCGGCGTCGGTGAAGTGATCAAAGCGCGCAAGCCGTCGTTCAAGGCCATCGCAGTCGAACCGGATGCGTCCCCGGTGTTGTCTGGAGGAGTGAAGGGACCACACCCCATTCAAGGGATCGGTGCGGGATTCGTTCCAGATGTGTTGAATACCAAAATTTACGATGAAATCATCCGTGTGAAGAATGAAGATGCATTCCAGACCGCACGTCGCATGGCACGTGAGGAAGGCTTGTTGGTGGGCATTTCCTCCGGCGCGGCGACATGGGCTGCCTTGCAGGTTGCAAACCGACCTGAGAACGCTGGCAAGCTGATCGTGGTGATCATCCCATCTTTCGGTGAACGCTATCTCTCCACAGCCCTATTCGCTGATCTGGTTGACCCGCAGTAGTTATTCTCTTCATTGCGAACCGTCAATTTTGCGGTTCGCAATGAAGAGATGAGGAAAGCCGAGAAAGAGTATGTTCAAGACCATTCATGACGATGTCCAATCGGTATTGGACCGTGACCCCGCGGCACGCAATGTGCTTGAGGTCTTGTTATGTTACCCCGGGCTGCATGCCATTTGGGCGCATCGCCTGTCCCATCGTTTGTGGAAAGGCGGATTCAAACTTCTGGCACGCTGGATCTCCCAGATCATGCGCGGCATCACCGGCATCGAGATCCATCCGGGCGCGACCATCGGTCACAATTTTTTCATTGACCATGGTATGGGGGTTGTCATCGGTGAAACAGCAGAGGTCGGCGACAATGTGACGCTCTATCACGGCGTGACCCTTGGCGGCACAAGCTTGAACAAGGTGAAACGTCATCCCACGATCGGCGACCATGTGGTCATCGGTGCAGGCGCCAAGGTGTTGGGAGCGATCACCATCGGGAACAATTCCCGCATTGGAGCGAACGCGGTGGTCGTCAAATCCACACCCGCAGATTCCGTTGTAGTCGGCGTGCCTGGACAGGTCGTGGTGCGCGAACACCCCATCCACACGCCAGATGAAAAAGCCGATCTGGAACATGGCAGCCTGCCCGATACCATCGGCGAGACTCTCGCAGCGTTGATCGCCCATGTCAATTCGCTGGAAAAGCGGGTGGGTGGGCATACGCACGAACCCTTCCTGCGTGCGCCGGAACATGGCATTTGGCATTGGGGTGATTTCTCGATCTAGTGAAAGAGGCAGCCTTCGCGACTGGCTCTTTCACTTATGCGATTGCAGCAACGCTCGAAGCAACTTTTTATAACCGGCAGGACCAAACAGGTCCACGCGATGCAAATGGCGCAGGCACTCAGGCATGTCGCATTTTTCCAAACGGACCGGGATGACAAATACCTGATCATCCAGCAACCTGGCCTTTTCAAGGGCAAATTTTAATTCTTCATGACGATACCCTTGTTGCTCGTTGAACTTTTGTGAAAGACAAACAAGGACTATATCGCTTTTCAGGATCGCCTTTCGTATTTCATGCTGCCAGTTCTGTCCGGGCAGCAGGCTTTCTGAATCCAGCCAGATATCGATTCCATTTTTAAGCATGCGTCGATAAAGCTTGAAAATGGTTTTCTTATCATGGTGTGCGTACGTAAAGAATACAGATACTTGTCGTTTCAATCGTGTCATGAACAGCTCCTGCATACATCGGTCGGCTTTTCAAAATAGCCTACTGAAATTTAAATAACAATCCCCCTCGCGGGGGTTTTATGGGGGAAACAGGGGTGAAAAGAGGGTTAACCCAAGTGGGGGTACTACATCCAGGCACTGAAATCCCAGCCTGCCAAGATACGGCGTAATTCAGTTTTTTTCTTTACACCAAATTTGAACAGTACATTACGAACATGGGTTTTAATTGTTTCAGGAGAGAGAAATAAACGGGCTGAGATCTCGCGATTGGTGAGTCCCAGGCAAGTGAGCGCTGCTACATTCTGTTCACGCGGGGTGAGTGTTTCCCACTTTACCCACAACTTTTCGGTGGACTGGTACCGATCGAGTCCAACGGCCAGAATATCAGGAAGCAATTCCTGTTCAGAGCGTCCTTCGTGTTCAGCAAGTGTGGAGAGGGTTACCTGCAAACTTTCGTTGATTTCATAAGTACGAGGTCCAAACTTCCGGCGCTTGCCGAGTAACTGCAAAATCTTTTGCCAGATCGACATGGTAACCGAAAATTATAGTAGAACAAATGTTCCAAGTCAAGAATGAAATTTATTCAACCGGCATCGCCTCCTCGGGAAGCGCTTCGATCTTTCTCTTTCGCAATGCCACGAATGGATCGATGCCGCGTTGCCAATTGAGCCCATGAAGGATCAAACCAAATTGTGAGATGCCAAACCAAAGCAACAAGATGGTCAACGCGACGGATCCCTGATCGATCCACTTGGGAGTCCCATCGATGAGATAGGTCACCTGTTCGCGCCAGTCAGACAGTTTCGTTTGATACTCCTGTATCGTGGCAAGGAAAATTTGCAGGCTCTCGCGTGTGGACGTCAGGTCGCCGCCTAACAGGAAGGATGTGTCGCTAACAAACAAGGAAGCCTGCCTGCCCAACTCTTCGACGTTGGAAATTTCTGTACCCAATGAATCCGCCGAGGCGATGAGGTCTGAGAGGATCTTGTCGGGGGCACTGAGGTCTACACCAGGGACAAACGTCTGGAGCCCCGCGAGAAGCGACTGCAGTTGCTGGAGGGCGGCGCGAGCGGAGTCGATCCGTCCGCGGGTTGTTTTTAGTTCGGGCAGGAGTTTGTCATCCAATGTACTCTGGATGGAATCGAGCAGGCTGTCAGCGCTATCGGTCTGGCTGGCCAACTTTTCCAACGCAGCCTGGGCGGCATCCACAATGCGCAAGGCACGCGCCAGTTCCTGTTCAGAGCTATCCAGCGTCGTTTGTGCCTGAGTCAGTTGTGAATCGATATCCCTCAATTGACGGGTTACTTCGCGCGTCAGGGGTTCGTTATAGGCCCATACCGCGATCAGCCCAATAACACTTGCCAGAAGAAAGAGTCCGCTTAGGATAACCAGCACCCATGAGAGGATTTTTTGAGCCATAGATTCTCCTTTGCTGCGCTGCCTTTCTTGAAGGAAAATTATACACTTCACACAGGTATTCAGACTATAATCAAACACATCGTATCCTCTTATCCATTTAGGAGTTCCCATGCTCGTCATCGTTAGCGATCTTCACCTGGGGGACGGCACGACTGCAAACTCCATCGCTCCCGAAGCGTTTCATCTGTTTTCCAATCGTCTGCGTGAGACAGCCTATTACGCATCCTTCCGCAGGGATGGGACGTATCGCCCCATTGATAGCCTTGACCTGCTATTGATGGGCGACATCCTTGACCCGCTTCATTCCACGCTCTGGCTGGATACCGTGCCAGGCGATGCGGGCTACACCCGCCCATGGACCGATATCCACAGTCCGCTTTTTGCCGCCAAGCTGGAACAGACCACGCAAGCCATCATCAACGAGAACAAAAGATCGCTCGATATCCTGCGTCGCTGCACCAGCGGTGAGACGATCCTCCTGCCGCCTGCCAATGACCGTGGTCAACCTGATACCGAAACGAAGGAGCGGGTTGCCATCAAGGTTCGTGCCCATTACCTGGTGGGCAATCACGACTGGTACTACCATCTCAAGGGCGACGCGTTCACCGAGATCCGCAAGACGATTATCCAGTCGATGGGGCTCAGCAATTCACCAGATTTCTTCCCCTATGACTTAAGCGAACATCCCGAACTCGCCGATATACTGCAGCGACACAAGGTCTTTGCACGTCACGGTGATTGCTACGACAAGTTCAATTTCAACCGCGAGTATGGGCGCGACCACTCAACGCTGGGCGACGTATTTACCATGGATGTGTGCAACCGCTATCCGGTCGAGGTGCAGAGGCGCTACGGCAGCTATCTTTCCACTGGCATCATCGACAGTCTGCGCCGCATTACCAACATCCGCCCGGCGCTGGCAACCCCACTGTGGATCAGCGGGCAGATTAAACGTCATGCAGGAAGCATGGCCCTGGAAGCGGATCTCAAGAAGGTTTGGGACGATTTATGTGACGAGTTCCTCCAGTTGCCGGTGGTCCGCCAGGAAGACAAAGCCTTCCGCTTCGATGTGGTGGACGCGCTCCAATTGGCGATTAAAGTGTCCAAGCGAACATCCTTCGAAACGCTGAACGATATTGTCGTCTGGGTACGCGACCGCATGTCGGAAGGCAACCGTTCCTTCGCCGAACATGCGCTTAGTGAACCTGCCTTCCTGAACGATACCGCGCGCTTTATTGTCTATGGACATACCCATCACCATGAGATCGTCTCGCTCGACTCCTTCGGCGACCCACCCAACGGGGAAGATCAGGTCTACATCAACTCAGGCACGTGGCATTCGTATTTCGATCTCGCCATCAAGGATCCCACCCAGCAACGCTTCGTCCCTTATGAAACGCTGACCTATCTCACGTTCTACAAGGATGATGAACGCGGCGGGCGCCTCTTTGAAGCCTGGTCGGGAGCCTACGCCTGATCTCTTATGGATCGTGACATTCTCATCATCGGTGGTGGACCTTCCGGGCTTTCCACCGCGCTTCACCTTGCACGGGATTTCCCGCATCTTGCCAGCCGAATCCTGATCCTGGAAAAGGCGCATTATCCACGCCACAAGCTTTGTGCAGGTGGACTCGTCGGCGACGCGGAGGTGATTCTCCAGCGACTCGGGCTCGATGTCCGCGAAGTGCCACATGTGGATGCGGATAATATCCATTTTGATTTTGAAGCCAGGGGATTAAATATTCGCATGCCCAAAAGCCATGCATTGCGAGTCATTCGCCGTGACGAGTTCGATAACTGGCTGGCCCAAAAGGCAAAGGATAGGGGAATAGAGATCAGGGAAGAAATTACCGTAAAGAATATCATCCCCGAACAAAATAGTGTAACCGTTGAAACAGACAATGGAACCTTCCAAGCCCAGGTGGTCGTTGGCGCTGATGGATCGAATGGTGTCACGCGCCGATGTATTTTCCCTAATGCACCAGTGTATACAGCAAGAGTCCTCGAAATCATCACACCTGCTCGAACCGATGAACGGAGAGAGACCGCATTCTTTGAGTTCTCCCCCGTTCCCGACAATATCGCTGGCTACGTCTGGGATTTCCCCACACAGGTCAATGGCGAAGCCATGCGATGCTGGGGAATTTACGATACGAATCTTCTGGCAAGCGAAAAACGTCCGCAATTAAAAGAGCCGCTGGCAAAAGAAATGTCGCGGCTTGGATTCAATTTAGATGACTACGAAATCAAGGGACACCCCATCCGCTGGTTTTCGCCGGAGAATCAAATGTCGGTGCCGCGGGTGCTGCTGGTGGGAGATTCTGTGGGCGCAGATCCATTGTTTGGCGAGGGAATCAGCATTGCCCTGGGATACGGCGTACTCGCAGCACGTGAGATCGGCGTAGCATTTCAGCGGAATGAATTTTCGTTTCACGGATACAGACGTCGCGTTTTGCGAAGCGCGTTGGGACAGGCATTGATCGCGAGATGGATCATCACGTACATCATCTATCCCATCAAATGGAAATGGTTCCAGATCCTGTTATGGTGGATCATGAAACCGATTGTGATCGTTGTTGCGTGGTTATTTGTATTGAATTGGGGGAGAAGATTGTAAAGGGCACGATAGACCGTGCTTACGATTTGATCTTTTTCAAAAATCCTGGAGTATTCAATTCCCGTTCGAGCAGGTATGTAAAGTATCCTTGCATCAGAGACTCAGTCTCTTTTTGGACATCGATATCAGGTCGTGCACGGGTCGCTTCGGCATAGTTGCTGCGCTGAAAATGACGCAGATATTTCAGCGCTTCAATGGAGATTTTGTGCACATTGGGCAATCCCTGCCCACAGCGCGGACAAATGGCCCCGCCTGCGCTGAACGAGAAATATTGATCTTCCGGGCGAATCTCACGTCCACAGTTGGCGCACTCAAAGAGCTGCGGACGAAACCCCAGAAAATCGAGCAGGCGAATCTCATAATAACGGAGAACCAGCCACGGGTCCGCTTTGGAGGCGAGGCGGGAGAGGGTATCGGTCAGCAGACGGAAGATACCTGAATTCTCGGATTCGTCTTCGTAGGTGAAGCGATCCAGCAGTTCAAGCACATACGCTGCATGGCTTGTGAGGATCAGGTCTTCGCGTAATGGAAGATACGCATCGACCGTGTCGGCTTGCGTGATGAGAAGGATATCGCGTCCCCTGGCAAGCTGCAGTCGAACATGGGTGAATGGCTCGATATGTCCCGCCTTGCGTGAGGCGATTTTGCGCGCGCCCTTTGCCAATCCGCGCGTTTTGCCGAGTTGGCGCGTGTAGAGGGTCAACAAACGATCGGCTTCGCCATAATCGACATGACGCAGTACGACAGCCTCCACTCGAAAGGAACGGAATTTAGGTTCAGGCATGGGTAGAGTAGACAGATGAATGTGTTTACTTGTCTACGTAGATACGCGTTACCTTACTTATTCTCCAAATGCTCCGGTGTAAACGCTTCGGGCAACAACTCTTTTACCGTTGTCTCTTTGACAATATGACCATCTCCATTTGCCATCAGGACAATCGTATCCAACCCGAACTCCGCCATCACCTGGCGGCATCCGCCGCAGGGCGAACCGCCGTTATCGGTGACAACGGTGATGACTTCGAAATCCATCTCGCCTTCAGATACCGCCTTAAAAATGGCGATCCGTTCCGCGCACATGGTTTGTGGGTAGGCAGCGTTCTCCACGTTGACGCCTGTAAATATGCGCCCGGTCTTCGTACGCAGCGAAGAACCGACGCGATACTTCGAATATGGAACATAGGCCCGTTGGCGGGCAGTGTTTGCCAGATCGATGAGAGATTGTTTTTCCTGCTGGGAAAGGGTCATAGCATGCCTTATCTGCCACAGTGGTTTTGTGGCTATTTCTTTTTGGTCTTTCGTTCCAGTTTGCGTATCGCTCGCGCGGGCATGCCCACAACAAGAGTGTCTTCAGGGACGTTCTTCGTCACAATGGCACCTGCTCCCGTGCGTGCTCCATCCCCCACCTTGATGGGAGCCACAAGCATCGTATCGGAACCGATGAACACATCTTCCCCGATCTCGGTCGGATTCTTTTTCTCGCCATCATAATTGGCGGTGATCGTTCCGGCGCCAATGTTGGTGTTCGCGCCGATGGTTGCATTGCCGATGTAGGAGAAGTGTCCCATCTTGACGCCTTCGCTCAGCGTGGAATCCTTCACTTCACCGAAGTTGCCCATGTGGACATGGCTCTTCAAGTGCGCACCTTTTCGCAGCCGTGCGAACGGACCCATATCCACGTCATCTTCGAGAACTGCGCCTTCCATGTCAGATGCCAGGACCTTGCAGCGATTACCGATCTTCGAGTTGCAAATGATCGTGTTCGGACCGATGACATTCCCTTCGCCGATCTCGGTCTTTCCTTGAATATACGTGTTCGGCATAATCAATGTATCTTTACCGATCTTCACCCCGGCTTCGATATACGTCACGGCGGGATTCATCATGCTCACGCCGTTCAACATGTGTTCGCGGTTGATGCGCATCCGCATCGCAGCTTCAGCCTCGCTCAAATGGACACGTGTATTGATGCCGATAGTTTCCATAAAGTCATCATGGATGACTGCCTGCACAGATAAATTGTCTTTGACCGCGATCTCAACAATATCGGTTAGATAATACTCACCTTTTTTGGGATTCTTCTCGATGCGTCTCAATGCGCTCCACAACCAGTCTGCCTTGAAGCAATACGCACCAACGTTCAATTCTTTGACCTGCTGCTGCTCAGGTGTGGCGACATACTCCTCAACGATGGCTTCCACCGTCCCATCGGGTTTGCGGACAATGCGCCCAAAGCCACGCGGGTCGTCTGCGATCACGGTCAGCAGGCTCATCGGTCCGGTATTGAGGCGCTGTGTTTCGACCAGGCGTTGGAAGGTCTCGCCTCGCAGCAAGGGCATGTCAGCATAGGTGACGATCACATAGTCTGACTTATCCTTGAGCAAATGTTCAGCCTGCATCGCAGCATGGCCTGTTCCGAGTTGCGGCTCCTGCAACACACAATCGGCAGAGTCGCTGAGATATTGGGTTACCTTCTCCGCGCCATAGCCCACCACCACCACAGGTTTTTCAGTTGTAGCAGATTTCAATGCTTCCAATACATGCCATACCATTGGCTTGCCACATAAGGGATGCAGGACCTTGGGCAGATCTGATTTCATGCGTGTCCCCTGACCTGCAGCAAGAAGTACAGCTGTTACTTTCATGTACACCTCGAAATACAACAACGACGGAAGCCGCCACTACGAATTTATTACATCGAAACAAAAATAGGATTGATGCGGCGGGGCTGGCTGTCGCAAAAATCCTATTTACAAAATGCCGCATACAGCGGAGAAAAGAAGCCCCGCCTTCGCGGGATATTGGCTGGGGCGCCTGGATTCGAACCAAGATCCACAGCTCCAAAGGCTGGTGTGCTGCCCTTGCACCACGCCCCAGAACGGACGAATTGTATCACAGCTTTGGCAGGCTTACTTCTTTTTCAGTGCACCTGTGCCGCGCACAGGGATCGTCTCACCCTTGCCCGGATTCAAGCCCAACTTGCGTGCCTGCTCAAATGTGATCACATCGGGATTGGTCGGAATATTACCGGCTTTTTCCACCGCGTCATCCCAGAAGGCATCGACATCCTTCACTTTGGATTTCTTGTTGGCGGAGGCAAACAATGCGTCAAGATCGACTTCCGGCTCGGGTTCTTGTTCTTGAAGAGACGGCATCGCCTCAGGTTCAGGGACGGCTGTCTCCGCCGTTGCTGGAGGCGCCGAAACTCCCAACGACTGCAACACGTTCTCCACATCGCCGCGCACAAAGAACATCGCTTCGACCGTCTGCAGAATGCGGTCAGACTTGGCCAATTCCTTACCTGCCAGCAACAAGGCATGTGTGGTATTGACCGGGATCAACAATAGATCATGGTCCCCGCCGTGGAAGACATGATAGTGATCGAGATGCTCCTGATGAATAAAACGGGAAACTTTCAAACTCGCACTGTAAATCGCCATCAATGACGACAGCAGAGAAACTTCCATGCTGCTATCGTAGAGATCGCCTGCACGCGCCAGGACACGCGCACGGTCACTGATGAGGAATACCGCGTCAGCCTTGATCTTGTGACGAAACCCGGTAAGCAGTTCAGAAAGGCTCTGGCGGTGTTCTTCAGAATCCTTGCCCGTTTCAGGGGGAAAGATCGTGCGCACCAGGCCCAGGCTTCGTTCCACAGCATCGAGAAAATCTGCCAGCGGGATTGGCTTGTCAAAGATCGCCACGGCTCCTGCGTTGAGCATTTCATCGCGGGCTTTGCGTTCTGTCATACCGGATATAAAAATAACCCTAAGTTCGGGGTTGCGCACCTTGATCTTGCGCATCAGTTCCACGCCAGAGATACCCGGCAACAGGTAATCGGAGACAAGAAGGTTCACTTTGCGACGCGATGCTTCGAGGAGCGCTTCCTCCCCCGATGGCGCGTCGACAATATCCAATTGATGTCCTAACGTTTGCAGCGTGGAATGCAACAAACGGACGATATCGCGTTGGTCATCAACCAGAAGAATGCAGGGATTGGACATAATAAATACGGACCGGCTTTCCTTCTCTGTTATACGTTTTTCTCAGCCGCCCAACAAGCCACCCAATGGTCTGGGAGAAGTTCCTTGAACGCTGGCTCCTCCTGCGAGCAGATATCCATGGCAACCGGGCAGCGCGGGTGAAAACGACAACCCTTGGGCGGGTTCAGCGGGCTGGGCACATCCCCTTTCAGGATGACGCGCTGTCGCTTAAGCCGCGGGTTGGGGACCGGGATGGCAGACATGAGCGCCTGTGTGTAAGGATGCATCGGATTACGGAATAGTTCTTCACGTGTGGTGAGTTCCACCATCTTACCCAGATACATTACCGCAACGCGATTGGAAACATGCTCCACAACCGAGAGGTTATGAGCAATGAAAAGATACGTGAGACCAAATTCCGATTGCAGGTCCTTCAGAATGTTCAACACCTGCGACTGAATGGAAACATCCAATGCAGAAACAGGTTCATCGCAGATGATGAATTGCGGTCGAAGTGCCAGCGCGCGCGCAATACCGATACGTTGACGTTGCCCGCCGGAGAATTCATGCGGATAACGGCGGGCATGATAATCCTCCAGCCCCACCTTCTTGATGGTCTCCATCATGATGTCGACGCGTTCCCTGGGCGTACCGATACGATGGATGTGCAAACCTTCCATCACAGATTCACCGATAGGCACGCGCGGATCAAGCGACGCATATGGATCTTGAAAGATGATCTGCATGTCGCGGCGGGTAATCTTCAAGTCACGCGGTTTCATGGCAAACACATCCCTGCCATTGAAATTGACGGAACCAGAGGTCGGCTCGATCAGGCGGAGCATGGTGCGGCCGACGGTTGTCTTTCCGCAGCCAGATTCACCCACCAGACCCAGCGTCTCGCCTTTACGCACAACGAAGCTGACATCGTCAACAGCTTTGACGTGGTTGACCACGCGCTGCAATAACCCGGCGCGCACAGGAAAATACTTCACTAGATTGTTGACTTCAACAAGGGTCTCCCCCTTCTGGTCTGCGGAAGCAGGTGCTTTCTGCGTTGTCATCGTATCCATGAAAGGGAGTCTCCTAACTAACCTTGAGCGGCGGCACGTGTCCTTCCGCGCTCTCATATAACCAGCAGCGAACATAATGGCCGGGTTTGACTTCTTCGAGTTCCGGTTTTGTCTCGGTACAGATATTCAACCCATATTTGAAACGCGCCTGGCAGCGCGGCGCAAAGCGACAGCCTTCCGGCAGGTTGACCAGGTTCGGCACTGAGCCGGGGATCACATCCAGTTTGTCCTTGATCTGTCCCAGCACCGGGATCGAACCGATGAGTCCCTGAGTGTAAGGATGCAGCGGTTGATCGAAGAGAGAGTTGACATCGGTCTGCTCAACGATCTCACCGGCATACATCACGGCCACACGTTCGGCCATTTCAGCAACAACGCCAAGATCGTGTGTGATCAGAATGACCGATGTTCCCATTTCACGGCGCAAGTCACGCATCAGGTCAAGGATCTGCGCCTGAATGGTGACATCGAGAGCTGTAGTCGGTTCATCGGCGATGAGCAATTCGGGGACACAGGCCAATGCCATGGCGATCATAACGCGCTGCGCCATACCACCCGAAAGTTCATGAGGATATGCTTCAGCGCGTCGCTCGGGATCAGGAACGCCCACCATTTTGAGGAGCTGTACCGCACGCTTCCAGCCGGCATCCTTGCCGAGGTCCTGATGGACATCGAGCACTTCTGCGAGCTGGTCGCCTACTTTGAAAACAGGATTCAGCGCCGTCTGTGGCTGCTGGAAGATCATCGAGATACGATTACCGCGCACCTTGATCATCTCCTCTTCGGGCAGGTCAAGGAGATTCTCACCATCCAACAAAATTTCACCTGCATCCACCCTGCCGGGTTTGGAAATGAGGCGCATGATCGATAGAGATGTCACACTCTTGCCGCAACCTGATTCACCCACCAATCCAAGTACTTCCCCCGGATACACTTCAAAATTCACACCATCCACTGCACGGACCACGCCATCTTCCGTGTAAAAATACGTCTTAAGATTTTTGACTTCCAACAAAGGTTTGTTATTGCTCATCGAGAGGCGCTCCCATGGCTTGGAATGAACGCATTATAGCAAAGATTTTTTGTTTTACACGGTCGCAAAGAGGTGTTCAGCAAAAGCAACGCACTACACATCTTATTTGGGCAGGCAGGCTTCGCCATAATCGAATGTCTCGATATCTGCCAGTGAAGAAGAGGAGGATGGGTCGAGTGTAAATCCGCAGAAATCAGGACGCGTGGCCGCCACCTTGAGTCGCAGGTAAAGAGGAATGGCAGGCAGGTCTGCAGCAAAAATGGACTGTGCCTCCTGATGCAGGTTGTACTCTGCATCACCGGGGAGTGCCTGGGCGGCGCCGGCGCAGGCTGTATCGAACTGGGAGTTCTTATAGCCGCTGACGTTGGTACCTACCCAATTGTTCCTTGCGTTTGGGATCTGGGAGGAAGTAAACCATTCACATTGTGGTTCAAGGCTGTTCACACCAATGGAATAGGCGGCCAGGTCAAATTTACGGCCAAACAACGCTCCAGCCGGTCCCTGTGCATAAAAGTCAGTGGCGCTTTGATAAATGGTGTTGAGTTGGATACCGCATTTGGCAAGTGATTCGGTCAGGATATCTGCCACTTGATGACGCTGCGTTGCCAAACTGGTAATGTAATTCAACACGAGCGGCGTTCCCACAGGGACACGCGTGACATTGGCAGCTCGAAGTGGGGTAGTTGGGTCCTTGTCATCATCGAGCCAACCCACCTGTTCGATGATCTGACGCCCTGCCTCCGGATTATATTCGTAGGTTTGGATATTCCCATTATGAAGCGGGTGATCCGAGGGGAGGTAATCATCGGGAACTTGTGAGAGACCAAAGAGAACTGTATCCACCACCTTCTGGCGATCAAGACATAGTGCAACTGCCTGGCGCATACGTTTATCGCCAAAGATATCAGGGCGGTCTTCTTTGTCAGATGTACTGTAACCGTTGTCATACGAAGCAGGGACAATCCCGAAGGCCAACCATTCCATGGTCATGGTCTGGGCTACCTGCAACTTGGCCTGGTTGTCCGTCTGCATTTGTTGAAGCAATCCCACCTGTCCATCGAGGCGCAGGGAGGGGTCAAGGACATCGCATGTCCCATCTACAAGCGCACTGAGTGCTGCATTGGCATCCGGAAGGATGAGGAAGGTCAATTCATCGAATTTGGGCAATCCACTATCAGCGCGGAAGTAATTCAGATTTTTAATGAAGTGGAGTTGTTTGCCCTTCTCCCATTTATCGATGATATAAGGTCCCCACCCCACAGGCAGTCGGGAAGACATTTCCAATTTGGGTAAATCGGCAGGCTGCGACTCACCCCAAAGATGCTGCGGCAGCGGCATCCAAAAATTGGTGAAATATTCCGGGTCAATAAAACCAGGCTTGCCCCACCATTGAAGAGTCTGGTCATCCGCAGCTTCATAAGAAGCAGTACGATCGATCACGTATTTGGAAATGGGAGTGGCATTATTGGATGCAAGTTGGAACGAATAGATCGAGTCGCTTGAGGTCATCGACTCGCCGTCTGACCACGTTAATCCTTCGAGCATGGTAAAGGTGACAACAAGCTGATCCATCTGGATGGTACTCGAGCCATCGTATTTGATGGCACATTCATCACTACGACATCCACTTGGACGTATACTCATTCCTCTTTCAAGAAGGACCAGATTACCACTCGAATCCACAACTTGATCGCCAGCATTCACTGGAACCGGGCTTACCTGGGCATCACCATCCTCCAGGTTGGGGATCTTTTCAAGGATGATCGGCTCGTATCCATACTCCACCACATCGATGGGACCATCATAAATGGCCGATAGAACACTGCGAGCCGCGGCGTTCAAACTTCCATACGGATAAAGAGTGTTCGGCTCCTCGCCAAGGCAAACAGTCAGGGACCGCGTGGCAGGCGTCGGCGTCACCGTAATGGCGAGTGCAGCAGGCGTCTCTGTTTCAGGGAGCGTTGGAATCTCAGTCAACTGCGGAGAGCAGGCCGGCAGAATCAAGGTCAAACAGACAAGAACTGCCAGGACTTGGATGAAGTGTTTTTTCATGCAACCTCCATCCAAATTGTAGTCGGATTTTTGGATTTTTTGAGGGCAAATGATGGCGAAACCGAGGAGTCCCCATCGCAGGGACCTCCTCGGTTTCTTGCACGTATTCCCAGTTGGGAACTAGTTCTTGTACATCGTGTAGAAGTAGAAACCCGGGAAGATCGGGTTAAGGATCTCGCCTTCTACATAGCGGGCGATGAAGGAGTGACTGGTCGCCGTTGCCAGCAACATGGTTGGGATCGTGTCAAAGTAAAGCTGATTCGCTTCCTTGTAGATCGCATCGCGCTTGGCAGGATCGACTTCAGCAACACCCCGGTTGAGGATCTCACGGAACTGGGCATCCAGGTCATCAGGCAGGTTTTGGCGATTTGCATATGTACCGACCATATAGGGCTGGTACCAGTTATGCGGATCGTGAATATCCTCCACCCAGCCGCTTACGAAGTAAGGAGCTTCCTTGGCGCGGATCGTGCGCAGGAAGGTCGGCCACGGCAACCCCACGGTCTCAACCGTAAACAGTTCATTCACTGTGGCGAGGTTAGCAGAGAGGATCTCAGACACAACCTGGCGGGAGGTGTTGCCCTGATTGTAGAGAGCCTGCAGGCGGAATCCGGTCGTCCAGATATCGCCTTCGGGATCGTCACCCGCGGGGATACCGTCCTTATCCAGGTCGGCAAGCTTGAACTCTGCAGCAGACTTGTCCAGGTCGAAGGTATAGACCGGTGCATTGGCATCGTAACCCGGCATGCCAGCACGGGCTAATACAGGCTGTTGCACTGCTTCACCGCTGAACACATCATTAATGTACGTTTCCATATCAAAGGCATAGGCAAAACCCTTGCGAACATGGATATCGGAGAAGAAGTCCAGAGGAATGCCATTTCCATCCAGCTTGCCGGAACCAACGTAGTTGGAGGTCTCAGCAATACTGAAGGTGAAGAACATATCCTGGCTGGAGATGGACGGGCGCCCAATGAACAGGCGGAACGGGTTGCCATTTCCCTTTTCACCGGCCGCACAAACCGTGAACTTCTCAGCAGCCAATTTGGAGGAATCGTATCCGCAGATTTCCTGCGGCGCCGTGTAGGAGTTCGTGGCCTGATCAAAGATGCGAATATCGCCTACCAACTCATCCATTTGAGCGCGATTTTCAGGCGGAACGGCCACAATGTCGGCATCGCCGGCCTGCATCATCGCAAAACGTGTGCCCCATTCATTGACATACTTGGTCACAACACGTTCGAGTTTGGCGGGTTCGTTCCAGTAGTTGTCATTGCGAACAAGCACAAACTCTTCACCCTCCGTCCAATGATCGAACTTGAAGGGACCCGTTCCATTCATGACCTTGCTCAACGGATCACTTTCAGAAGGAATAGCATAGAAGTTTTGCCAGGTATCGCAGGAACCATCCCAGGCGCCATTGGCAACCGCCCAGTCCTTATCCATGACAGAGCCCCAGGTCTGGGCAATCGTCGGGAGGAAGGGACCCCAAGCCTGTGCCAGGGTCATAGTGACGGTGCCAGCCGCATCGTCAGCCACGATCGCGCCGGTCACTTTTTCACAGGCAGATTTCAAGGTGGCAGGGTCGGCAGCTGCAAGTCCGGCCTGGTCATCATAGAGATTGCCTTCAGGATCGACAACAACAGAAATATCATCCACGCCGACACCAAAGAACGGTTCAGCTAGCAGCCACTGTGGGCCCGCAGTGCCGCCAAAGAGCAGACCGCGCTGGAAGGAGTAGGCAACATCACTGGGGGTCAGGTCAGCACCATCATGGAACTTTACACCCGAACGGATCTTGAACGTCCAGGTAGTGCCATCTGCAGAGGTCTCCCAGGATTCGGCCAGCATTGGGACGAACTTATCGGTGGCTTCCCCATCGTAGAAGATCAGGGTTTCATATACATTCTGGATCATCTCATTGCTGGCAGTATCATAGCCCAGCGCCGGGTCCAGGGTTTCAGGCTCACCGAAGATAACTTGTACAAATGTTGAGGGATCTTTGGAAGTCATTCCGCTTGCCGCAGGAGCTTCAGTTGCGGCCGCAGGGGCTTCCGTCATGGCAGGGGCTTCCGTTGCAGCGCTGGGTTCTTCCGTAGCAGGAGCAGCACCGCCACAAGCAGAGAGTATCAGGCTGGCCAATACCAGCAGGCTCAGTAACGCAAACAGTTTACGCATATGTCATCTCCTCACAAGATTATTGAAAGCTGCACAGACACTTGCAAGTTGGTTCACATACTGCTTCGATGAACTGAGACAACCACCTCCCTTCACGGAGTTTGTTCCTCACCACTAAAATTTATTTCCACTTAATTAGTTTGTAGTCGTATTTTGATTTTTTTTGAAAAGCAGCAACAGGATGAAAAGGGCAGACAACGAACCCATTAGGATATACCAACCCAATGGACCGTTTCCTTTCTGCGCCTGAGCTTGCTGAGGCGTAACAACAGGCGTCAGGTACATTCCACGTGGGATCACCACATCTGCCGCGTTGGATTCGTTCAATTCGCTCACGCCATCCCAAAGCCCATTCTGACGAAGGACAAACGCGGTCACTTTCCATGCATCCGCTTCACTTAAGCTGCCTGGCTTCCAAAAGGGCATGGCAGCCTTGATATACCCATGCAATTGCGCCCCGTTGGAAAATTTCGCAAGCGCCTTCTCTCCGATTACTGCCGGGATACTTCTCGGAATGGTGAACCCACTTTCGTACGGATTTTTTCCATGGCAGCCACTCTTCCAACAGTTTTGCTCCTCTTCAGGATAGATGGCGCGGAACTCATTTGTAAGCCCCTGCCCCACATCACCATGACAAGGCAGGCACGAAAGCCAGTACACCTGTGCACCATAATCGGCTTGCGATGGCTGCGAAGGCAGCGTGGGCTCCGCGAGACGATCGATGGTGGGAATGGCCGTCGCTTGCAGGGAAGGCGATTGAGCAACTCCTGCCTGGAAGAATAGCCCTGCAAAAAGCAGGGCTATTCCAAAGGGTATCAATATAAATTTTAGAAACAGGCTTCTGCTTTGCACAAACTTAGATTTTGCCGCGCAGACGCGGGTCGAGCACATCGCGCAGAGCATCGCCGACCAGGTTCCAGCTCAGTACAAATAGAACGAGGGTAATGCCCGGCCAAACGATAATATACCAATACGTGTTCAAGCTGGTGATCCAGTTGCGGGCAAAGGAGAGCACCTGTCCCCAGTCGGCATACCCCACTTCCGCGCCGATGCCGAGGAAGGAAAGAGCCGCAAAGGAAAGCACCACATCACCGATACCCAGCGAAGCAAGCACAAGGGTCGGGAAGATGGCGTTCGGGATGATGTGGCGGAAAAGGATGCGGCTATCCTGTACACCGATCACGCGGGCGGCCAAGACATAATCGCGCTCCTTCACCGAAAGAATATCGCCGCGGATGATACGCGCGTATCCCAGCCAGCCGAATACGATCAACGAGATCATCGCCGGCAGCAGGCTGCGTCCGATCACCGGCGTCAACACAGCTGCAAGAATCAAGGTGGCCATCAAACTTGGCAGAACGAACAGGATATCCACAAAACGCATCAGGATATTATCGACCAGCCCGCCATAGTAGGCTGAAATGGAACCGACGATCACGCCCACGAGCACGGTGGCAAATACAACGAGCAAGCCGGTTTTGAATGCCGTACGAGTACCCCAGATAATGCCATAATAGATGTCATACTGTCCCTGGGATGTTCCCATAAGGTGGACCCATTTCTCGTTGCCGGTCACTGCCTTGTACCAAAATGGAACTTCCGGTGGTCTGACCTTCCATTCGGCACCCGGAGCTTTGGGTTCTGCCTTAAACCCATCACGCGGAATCTTGTATGGGTCATTTGGATTCAATGGCGGGGCCAATACAGGGGCCGCCACTGCGATGAGCACAAACAAAAGGATCAAGATGGTGCCAACAACAGAAGCAGGTGTCTTAAGAAGTCCCTGCAGAACGCGATAATTGTCCGGACCCAGAAAACGTTCGATGCGGCTGATCTTACGGGTGGCAACTGCCTCGCCTAAAAGTTCATTATCACCGGTGGGTGTTTGTACAGTCATGGCAATTCTCCTTACGATAAGCGCACGCGCGGGTCAACGACAGCATACAAGACATCGACCACCAGGTTTGCAACGATCAGGATCAACCCGTTGAACATGGCAAACCCAAGAACGGTGATCACATCCAATTGCACTGAAGCTTGTGCAGCTGCAGAGCCGATCCCCGGATAATCGAAAACGGTTTCGGTGATGATCACGCCGCCCATCAACCCTACCACAGTGAAACCAGCCAGGGTTACCACAGGAAGCATGGCGTTGGGACGTGCATGTTTATAGATCACATCGCGTTCCGGCAAGCCTTTGGCACGAGCGGTGGTCACATATTCCTGGCGGAGGGTCTCAAGCATGGAACCACGTGTCACGCGCAGGAAAGTCGCCCAACTGATATAGGAAAGCGTAAGGATGGGCAGGAACATGTGCCGCAAGGCATCCAGGAACACATCAAAGCGCCCATTGAGCAATGCATCGATCGTCAACAAGGATGTGTAATGACGGAATCCACCGGAATTAAAAACCTGCGTCATATCATCTGATAGGCGCCCAGGTGGGAACCACTGCAGGTTCGCGTAAAAAATCATCAACATCAATAGACCAAATACGAATGTTGGGAACGATGTTCCGATAATACTGAAGATACGCGCGGCCTGATCTATTAATCCGTTGTGGTGGACTGCCGCCTGGACCCCCAACCAGATACCCACCAGAATCACGGGACCAACTGCCCAGAGGGTCAGGTCAAGAGTATTGGGGAAACGTCGTTCGATCAACTTCACCACAGGCTGTGACGTGGTCTTGGACCAGCCGAAATCACCATAAAGGATACCGCCCCTGCGTTCTCCGGTGATTGGGTCCTTGGTGCCCACCAGCCAGTTCCAATATTGGACATGAATGGGACAATCAAGGCAATACCGCTTGATCAGTCCAGGAATCATGTTATCGTTCTTGGGTACATCACGAGTATACAAAGCAACACGTTCAATGGGGCTTAGAAATTGCAGCATGCCAAAGATCAATACTGAAACCCCAAAAAGTAGAAATGGGACAAGCAGCAATCTACGGATGATATAAGTAGTCATGGTTTACCTTTCAAGATAAACTAATTTTGACATCCGAAGCAAGCCTAATCTTGAATTATGCCCACTTCGCAGGACAAAATTTAGGGAATGGAGGAGGTCCCCGAAGGGACCTCCTCTGTTAGTCATTACATCTTCCGGGCGAATTACTCTTCGTAAATCGTGTAGAAGTAGTTGCCGGGGAAGATCGGGTTGAAGATGACGCCCTTCACATAGCGCGGGATGAACCCATGGCTTGTGGCGGTCGCCAGCAACACGGTCGGGACCTGATCATAGAAGAGCTTGTTGGCTTCTTCATAGATGGTTTGGCGCTTGGCGGGATCGACTTCAGCAACACCGCGGTTGAGGATTTCACGGAACTGATCCTTCAGTTCGGTGGGCATCTTCTGGCGGGCAGCATACGTTCCGAGCATGTAGGGCTGGTACCAGTTGTGCGGATCATGGATGTCTTCCTGCCAGCCGCTCACGAAATAAGGAGCTTCAGAAGCACGCAGGGTGCGCAGGAAAGTCGGCCACGGCAGACCCACGGTCTCGATCACGAAGAGTTCATTCACCGCAGCAAGATTGGCGGAGAGGATCTCAGACACAACCTGGCGGGAGGTGTTGCCCTGGTTGTACAGAGCCTGGAGGCGGAAACCGGTCGTCCAAACATCGCCTTCGGGATCGTCACCAGCGGGGATGCCATCCTTATCCAGGTCGGCGAGCTTGAACTCTGCAGCAGATTTATCAGGATCGTAGGTGTAAACAGGAGCATCGCCCTGGTAGCCAGGCATGCCGGCGCGAGCCAACACAGGCTGTTGCACTGCTTCACCGTTGAACACATCGCTGATGTAGGTATCCCAGTCAAAGCCATAAGCGAAGCCCTTGCGGATATGGACATCAGAGAAGAAGTCCAGAGGAATACCATTGCCATCGAGCTTGCCGGAACCCACATAGTTGGAGGTTTCAGCAATATTGAAGGTAAAGAACAAGTCGCTGGAGACAACAGAAGGACGTCCAATGTAGAGGGATATCGGCTTGCTATCATCCACCACTTCGCACGGCTTGTACTGGTTGGCGGCGAGATCGAATTCACAGCGTTCGCCGACCATTTCATCGACCTGGCTGCGGTTCTCGGGCGGAACGGTCACAAGATCTGCATCACCAGCCTGGAGCATGGCGAAGCGGGTGCCCCATTCGTCCACGGACTTGATGACAACGCGTTCGAGTTTGGCGGGTTCGCGCCAGTAGTTGTCGTTGCGGGCCAAAACGATCTCTTCGCCCTGGGTCCAGTGATCGAGCTTGAAGGGGCCGGTTCCGTTCATGATCGTGGTCAGAGGATCACTTTCAGAGGGAACAGCATAGAAATTCTGCCAGGTATCGCAGGAGCCATCCCAACCACCGTTGGCAACAGTCCAGTCCTTATCCATGACAGAGCCCCAGGTCTGGGCAATCGTCGGGAGGAAGGGA
>CAZKSG010000042.1:0-27749 GCA_964555335.1 uncultured Anaerolinea sp. | reverse complement strand
GGGACTTCCCTCCTCACAATGCCGGAATTCTTCTAATTCTGCGCGAATGTATCGATCAGTAACTTGAAATTCCCTCCCACGGGATACAGGATCGGGCAAGTGCAGCCACGCTTCTTGTACTCTTCCACTTTGGCTTTTGCCTCCGTGGGAGTCCCCGAAGCGGTGATGCGATGGACCAAGTCTGTCGGCACAAGATGTTTGGCTTTGTTGATCTGTTCCTTTGTAGCCGGCCATCCTAAAATGGACTGGATCTCATGGATGACTTCCTGTGACACGCCCGATGCCTTCGCAATATGCGGCTGCTGCGCCAGATACTGGCAGAGCAATCCCTTGGTGTAATCAATAGCCTTGTCGTGATCTTCGTCCACCGAGCAGACGATGAGCTGTGGGCGGTCGAAGTCTTCCATTTTGCGGCTGGATTTTTTCAACCCTTTATCGAGAAGCTCCAGCGCGTTGTCATTGTATTCGGGTGGGACACAGTAATTCAGCACTGCACCATCTGCGATTTCGCCGGTCAATTCCATCATCAGGTCGCCGGTCGCGCCGATCATGATCGGGATATTGCGCGGCTCACGGCGTCCGTGCACTACGTCGAGTTCGATTCCATCCACATGATGGAACTCGCCGTGGAACGTGACTCGTTCCATGTTCAGGAGGCGGCGCAGCACTTCCACGGTCTCACGCATGGCCAGCAAGGGCTTCTTGCGCTCGATGCCAACGTTCTTGGCCAGTGGATCCCACCACGCGCCAATACCGCAGATAACCCGGTTCGGAGCGAGATCATCCAGGGTCAGGAACGTAGCCGCTAACAGTCCAATATTGCGCGTCCAGTTGTTGATGACACCCGAACCAACCTTGAGCTTTTGAGTGACTGCCGCATACGCAGCCATCGGGACGATCGCATCGCGGACCAACCGCGACTCTGCCTGCCATACAGCCTCAAAACCTTTCTCCTCGGCGTATCGTACGTAGTCGAGCCCATCACGCAGGTCATGAGAATCTTGCAGATAAAGGGCAACGCGCTCAGTCATGGAATTCTCCTTTAGTGGATTGGAATATGAAACGTCCGCAGGTTACTTCAAGTATACCCCTACGGGCACTTCGTAAACCTGCGGACGGAGAATTTGACAGTTTAGAAATTCACACTTTTTTCAAGGCTTCGGATTAATTCCAAGTCTTCTGGAACATCCAGGTCGAGCCCGAGCGAGGGCAAATTGACTACTTCCAGTCGAGCGCCGATGTCCTTCACGCGCTGGCAATGGCGCTGGAACGAGTCTTCCCCAAAATCATACTCGATCAAACCGGAGGGGGAGATCAACAGGGCATTGGTCCCTTTTCCATGCCGGTCGGGAGCGATCACCACCACTGGCGGCTCTGATGCCCGCTCGATCAGCGTATTCACATCCTCGCGCGAGATCAACGGGAGGTCGGCGGGCAGCACCAGAACACCGCGAGTGGCGTAGACCTGCGCCACCACAGTCGCACGTTTTAGCGCCATGTTTAATTCTGGTTGCCCATCTTCACGCACCGTTCGTGCACCCAGATTGCGAGCGAGGGTTAAGGCTTCTGGGTCACGGCTGATCACCAATACCTCTTCCAATTCCTTGATATCAGAAAGGGTGTGCAGTGTATGTTGTAAAAGTGTCCGATTTAACTCCGTTCGTTCATCTTCCGATAATGCTCCAGCCAGGCGAGACTTGCCGCGCCGTAATGGCTTGACAGGAACGATTGCCCAAAGTGTCATAGACTATTCCCAATGAAACCAAGTAAATCTTGAGCCAGACGGCTCCTATCATCATGACTTTTCATCAGCGTATTCGTTACAAGAGTTTTAACGCTTAAACCCACAATCTCTCCTTCCAGTTGCTTATCAACTTCATCCAACACAAACCCGGTCAGCAGACCTTGATAGTGCCTTGCCACTGCCAGTGCCGATGGTTCAATCCCCAGCTCGCGATACATCTTCGCCGCAGGGCCTTTGACCGTCTCTCCGCCGATAATGGGAGATATGGCGAAAACTGGTTTTTTGATCTTCGGGAGGACGCGCAGGATCGGATCGATACTCACCCATGGATTCGACGGGCAAAAAGCAACCGCGTCTGCAGACTGGAGCGCCTCTTTCGCCCCCGGAGCAGGTTCCGCTTGATAGGCTCCGTCAAACCTGAAGCCTCTTACCTGCGGTTCGCAGCGGCGGTGGACAAAATACTCCTGAAATGCGAGTTCACCCTCCTCTGTTTCGACGATTGTTCTGAAAGGCAAATCTGTCATCGGCAGGACGGTATGTTGAATTCCCCATGCCTTGCAAAAATCACGTGTGATCTCGCTTAGTGGTTGACCTGCCTTTAATCGTCGCGTACGTTCCAGATGTGTACCCAGGTCCTGATCACCGAGATTGAACCAACTCGGGCCGCCAAGCCTTTTGGCATTTTCAATGACGTTCCACGTCTCGTTGACTCGTCCCCAACCGGTTTCAGGGTTTGCCATGCCTGCCAGGGTATAGCAAACCGTATCCACATCGGGAGAGATATAGAGTCCATAATGTTCAAAGTCATCCCCGGTATTGACAATGATGGTCAGGTCTTCGGGCGGGAGAATTTGGGCGAGTCCATGGGCGAGCTTTGCACCACCCACTCCACCGGCTAAAGCTACGATTTTCAATTCCTGTTTATCTCCATTTTCTGGTGACATCAACATCGCGTTACTTATAAAATACTGTTATTTCCTTCAAGGATTTTCTTTTGCGCGCATCTGGAATATCCTGTGGATACCCAATAAAAAACATTCCTTGGGGTTCCCATGATAGTGGAAGATTCAATGTTTTCTGAATGGTCTCCTGTGCGAACAGCGGCCAACATGCCCAGACTCCTCCGAGCCCTTCGGCGTGAGCAGCGAGCAGTAGTTGCATCCCTGCTGCGGCGACGGATTGGGCGGCCATCGTCCGTTCGGCTTGTTGACGTTTTGTATCGGGATAGGAATCCATCTCGCTCATATCGAGGCAGAGCAAAATGGCGACTGGTGCGGATGTGATGCGGTCCTTCGACCGGTTGATCTGAGTCTGTACTTTTTCGGGGGAGAGTCCATCTCGCGTGAGGTCGTGTTCGAAGTCAATGGACATGGCTTCGGCAAGGTGTTGTTTGACAGATACATCCATCACGACGACGAATCGCCACGGCTGGCGGTTGTGTGCGGAGGGTGCGAATGTGGCGGTGGTAAGAATGTTTTGTATAACGGATTCGGGAACCGGCTTCGTTATGAATCGTCGGATCGAACGACGAGTCCGCAGGAAATGGTGAAGGTCAGTCGTTGTGTGGGTCAAAGTGGATGGGCTTGATTCGATAAATGATCCGCTGTTGTCCTTTACGGTAATTCCAGGGGCGTCCGTAGTACTTGAGCGAGAGCTGGTTGATGTGCTCATCTGCACCTTCTTTTGTGTATCCGATCACTTCGCCACGTATACCAAGGTATCGATCCTGTATCTTCGGATCCTGTATGGTCATCGCAACCCGTGGACGAGCCTTCATGTTTCTGTCTTTGGTGCGTCCCTCGTTGGTATTGATGAGAACATGTTCGCCATCGGTGCTGAACCAGACGGGTGTTACTTGCGGCGAACCATCGGGCATGATGGTTGCAAGATAGAGCAGAGCTTTTGTTTCTTCGTGAAGCAGGTCCAGAAATTCAGTTGGAAAGGTCATCTTCCACCAGTGGGTTTGGAATGAAGAGTGTCTGCATTTGGTCGTTGAAGTTTTGAATTATCTCAACATCTTGATGTGTACAGCTGATCAAAAGTTTGATCTCTGCATCGCGTTTGCCGCTTGTCTAGTTCATAAAGGCATTGTTTCAGATGATTTGGCGGCACTGTGTAAGTCTATCAAACGTGCATAAGATTCCTGTTAGTATTTTGTCACTTGTGAAGCCGCTACAGAGATCTATACCATTCCCATCTCCCGCAAATGTGTTTTCAAGGTAGCCATAATCAAGTGGATCGATCAAATCTGCCCAGCGTGGATGGACAGTCCCTTTTTGGCGATCAATTGTGATCGGATTGATTCTCGCAAGTTCTTGCATGGCTTTCCTGAAGGAGATATCCATAGTCGTTGCTTAGCGGAAGAGATCCTGGTCTTTGGGACGGATGAGTTCCTTGAGCGACCCTTCACGCAGTGGGTAGGGAAAGCCGCGTGCGTGGACGATGGGTGTACCCTCGGCAGCTTGTCCCATTACTAGAGATGCGGCAGCGGCAAGTTCGTCAGCGGCGCCGACTTGCGTGATGCGCAACGTGAAGTTGAACAGGTCCGGTTTGCCGCGCAGGTCCTCCAATGCAGGCAAACCTGCCACACCAATGGCCACGCCAACTGTTCCATTGCGCCAGGCGCGCCCGTGCGAATCGATGATGAGAACGCCAATATTTTTTCCCGTTTTGGAGCGGATCGTGTCGCGAATCTCTGATGCAGAACGATCTGGGTTCTCAGGCAGAAGCAGTACCCACTCTTCGTTTGCGTCTCCCATTCCTGCTACATTCGAGTGATCGATGCCGGCATTGGCGCAGACAAACCCAAGTTTGTGTTCGACAATGATTGTGCCCACGCGCGTGCGAATGACCTCATTACTTTCCTGCAGGATCAATTCCACGACGCGTGGATCTTTTTCTGTTTGTTGTGCCATTTCAAGCGCACGCGGAGAAGGCTCAACCGTGACCAGGTTTACCGCACGTCCTTCTGCTTTGGAAACGATCTTTTGCGCAAAGACCAAAATATCAGTGTCTTCGAGTTGTATGCTGTTTTTCGTGAGCGCATTGACAACAATATCCGCCAGGTTGTCGCCGTGGCGGATCAGGGGAATCTGTTGAAGTGGAGTGAGGGTAAGAGACATGATACAAAATACGTACCTGGTGAATAGCCATAGCTATTTACCAGGTACCAGTTACGACTTTTTGGAAACACCCGTGATCTTAATCCCCGAGTGGGTGGAGCCATATTGCTTGTTTATGTAAATAAGGACGCTAGTGAGTCCTTCCACGACGACAGAGTTCTCGATCGGACCCGCATCCCAGCCGACAAGACCAGCTGCCTCAACGAGCTTGAGTGCTTCCTGGCGCGCTTCTTTGCTCGAGCCGGTAACCAAAACATCACATTCGACATCCCCTTCGCCAAGCAGATGTTCATAGGAAATGCTCTGGAAGGCAGCCACTACTTCCACACCTTCACCGAGGATCTCTTTGGCTTCCTGCGTGGCAGAGCCGGCCAGAGGCATTTGCACTTTGCTGACCTTGGGCGGTACCAATGGAACCGTTACATCAATAAAAAGCTTCCCCTTGACCACATCTTTGACGCTTTCAAGCGTGGCTCGGTGAGCAGAGTACGGGACGGTGAGCACAACAATATTCGCTTGTGTTGCGGCTTCCAGATTGCTCATTCCTGTTACAGAGCCTGTCCCATCCAGCAACTCCATGATCTCCGCTGCGGCGGTTACGGCTTTTTCGGGAGAACGGGAGCCGATCAGTACTTGATAGCCCGCCTTTGCCCAGCGATAGGCAAGTCCCTTGCCTTCTTTGCCGGTCCCGCCCAGAACCGCGACAGAGACCATCAGTGTTGGTTTATCCATGCAAACTCCTTTTGCGGTGAACGACCTCGCGAAGGTTCAACAGGCCCATCTGCGCAAAGGTCGATGTAGTTATAGAATTTTAGCGACTTCCTTTTGATAGCGTTCCCAAACTTTGGGTGCGATCTCGCGGGACTTCGCGCCGATCTCTTTCTCATCAAGTGTAAGCAACTCGCGGTCTTTCATTAGCACTTTGCCAGCGACAATTGTCGTTGTGACCATACCTGGCTGAAAACCGAAGACAATATGCCATGGCAGATTGCCAGCGGTCATAGGCGTGTTGGGTTGATAGTCTACAAAGATAATGTCGGCAAACGCGCCGGGAGTGATCTGCCCGATCGGTGCAGCTGGAAAAAAGACATGGGTCAGGGCTGCGTTGTTGTAGATCGCCATTTGCTGGACATCGTATCCGTTCATGCGGCGTGGGTCGCGGTGATGGATCTTGTGCAGAAGATACGCTGCCTTCCATTCCTCCCACATGGCATTGGAAAACCCGTCGTTGCCGAGACAGACTTTGACCCCTGCCCGCATCATGGATTCCACCGGGGCGACGCCGACACCGTTATTCATGTTGGAGCGCGGCTGATGTGTAAGCCACGTCCCGGTTTCGACTAGCAACTGCACTTCACGCGCATCGAAATGGACTCCGTGGGCCGTGATCGCCTTGGGTCCGAGAATGCCGTGCTTGTGTAAGCGGTCGATGACGCGCAGTCCGCTTTTGTTGAGGCTATCATATTCGTCTGATTCGTGTTCGGCCGTATGGACATGAAAACCGACATCAGCAGGCACGGCTTGACGGCACAGATCCAGGGTTGAGTCAGAAAGCGTCAAGCCGGCATGCAGACCAAAGGTCCCGGCGAGAAGCGGGCTTTTCTTTCGTTGGAGAAAGCGCGCATTTTCCTGGATCCCTGCTTTCATCTTTGCTTCGCCATCACGGTCAGTCACTTCATAGCACAGCACCGCCCGCAGTCCGGATGTGTCCACGGCCTCAGCGATAATGTCCAGCGAGCCGTCAATGGCATTGGGTGAGGCATGGTGGTCGATGAGCGTGGTCGTGCCATGCTTGATCGCATCCACGAGGCAGGGCAGCACGGAATATTGAATGCTCTCCGCGTCGAGAGAACGGTCAAGCGGCCACCACAATCGTTGCAAGATCTCAGGGAAATCTTTGGGCGCGGGTCCGGGAATGGCCATGCCGCGTGCGTATGCACCATAAAAGTGTGTGTGCGCGCAGATATTCCCGGGCATCACGTACTGCCCGCGGGCATCGAGTTTTTCTTCGTTGGGATGCCTGGCGATCAGATCGGCACTTGGACCTATCTCTTTAATACGGTCGTTTTCAACGAGAATTGCATGGTCTGCGAGAACACGGTTCTCCGATTCCCATGTGATGAGGGTTGCATTTGTGATGAGCATGTCAGCCTAGGCCAAATTGATTGGGGTGCGGGATTTTGGTTCCGTTCGCGGCTATTTCCTGAAGAGCATAGAACGATGCCTCGCGCACTTCAGGGTCTTCGCCGTAGATACCGTTGTAGATCGTGCCAATGATGCCGTCATTTGCAACGGGTTTGAGATAGGGTAACGCTGCAAGTCGTTCTTCGGTCTCGCCCAGTTTGAAAGCACTGAGCAACACGTCGGTAGCAGGGCCGCCGCGCGGGACGCCCATGCCCTGTTTGCCGGCAAACTCGATCAGCCATGGAGACTCGGAAGGAGTCTTGAGCTTGTGCGGAACACGCGGGTCAATATGTGACATCTGTTCGAGATATTGAGTCGCCAGGTTGCGGACCGCCCATTGATCGTCGTCAACCTGCATTTTTTGCAGCAATTCTACGGACCAAGGTTGATGGATACGGGAGAGCCCATGGACGACTGCACGGCGGACCATGATATCGTCGGCGAGTGTCGCGCCTTCTTTGAGCATGGCATGGCCTTCCTTGGGGTCGTTCGACAACGCTTCCGCGGCAGCACGGCGCAATTCCTCGTCGCCTTGCAGAAGGGCGCGGGCAACTGCTTCGAGCGCTTTCTCTGTTCCAATCGCAACGAGGGCGAGACAGGTGGCGCGTCGCACAGCTCCGGATGGGGCTTGCAGTATTTCTTCAAGCATATCCACAGCCTTGGCATCGCGTGTGGCACCGCTTCCCAATGCAGCAAGTGGAAGCAGATCAAATGAGCGCGACCCCAACAACTGACGGAATAGGGTCGCTGCACCAGGGTCGCCACTGGTGACAAAGGCAGCCATGGCTTGTCCGCGCAGAGCGATGGGCTGCCCTTCGGCCTGAAGAATTGCCATAAGCATCGAAAAGACCTTCGCTCGCCAGGGGGCTTCCTTTGGCGCATCGCGCAGCCAACGGGCCACGATGAAGGCTTGTGTGTGAAGCGGAATATCCGATTCTTTCAGCATGGTATCTGCCACAGTGGATGCATTGCCACGGGCAGCCAGATAACGCAGAGAGAGAGACTTTCCATCCCAATCTGGTTGGGCAAGCAGGGATCTATCTGTTTCGTTGTCGCCGATCGCCTGGCCGGAAAGATAGCCGTTCAACACCGGATGCAGGAAGCGCATCTTGTTGTTTGGATGCGAGACCAGCAATCCGCTTTCCACCATTTTGCTGAGCAAACCGTAACTGGGGACAGCATCGCTGGCTCGAGATTTTCGAATGCGTATCTTTTGTGACTCAGTGAGTGAGATATCCGAAGTGTCCAGGTTTTGATTTGCCGTCTCTGTATCACCTTCGGGTTTATCTTCCACAATTTCATATTGTTTCACCCAACTGCGTGCCTGACGCGGATCGAACACGGGTTGTGCGGTCATGACCACCTGCATGGCAAGCAGTTCGAGCGCAGCAACTGGGGTTCCTGCAGGAGCCAGGCGCCGAACATGGGTGGCAATGGCATCGAGCACACGCGACCCCACGCTATCACCGGCATACGCCCCCCAGACTTTAAGAGTCAGTTCGAATGGGGTTAGGCCGTTAATATCTGAGAGCAGCCAGGTGTTGAGCAAGATAGGGTCTACTTGTTCGGACCCAGTCTGCATCCAGGACTCCAGTACAGCCGTCCGCGACCATAATTCGCTCCACTGCTTGACAAATTCCTCATTGCGTTGTGCATCCCACGAACACAATGCCAGTGGACTGAAACCGATGGATACGAGCCCGTTCAATTGTCCGTAGCAGCCCGTCGTTATAATGCGAACCTTTGGATATGCTGTGATCAGCGCTTTGAACCACTCTACAACATCCGTCTTTGACTTTGGAGCAAGTTCATCGAAGCCATCGATCAATACGAGTGCCTGTCCGTTCTTGAAGGTCTGCTGGATGAACCCAGGCAAACGCCCAAGATCGAACACTGGGGCGCGCTCGGTCACCGCGTTCGTGATGACATTGATCGGATCTTTGGATGCATCGAACGGAAGCAGCAGGTCCGCGACGTGATATAGATATGGCACCGCGCTATCTTCCGTCTTCGGGTCCAAACGGACCTTGAGGTTGGCCGCCAGGGATGCGAGATGCGCCAATGCAACTGTTTTTCCCGTACCCGCTGCACCTGTGATAACGATGTTTGAGCCACCTTCCAATGCTTCAGTGAGGCTCAACGTGGATGCGCGATAGATCGCCGCCAATTCGGGAAAGGCCGGCATGTACGGAAGTGTTTGTGAAATGATATCTTCCTGAATGCCGAGCACACCTGGTTCCACTTGTGCCGGTGGGGCAATGAGGCAGGGTTCCTGTAAGATTTCATCGAGGGAGAACAGGGACGAAGCAAGATGCATCCCCTGTGCGCGGCGCAGGGTCAGGCGGCGATGATTATCCTCCAAACCGCTGGTGCGCCGTACTTGTGCCGCTTCGCGTTGTTCCTTCAGGTTTTCACGCGCTTGTTGCAACAATGGGCGGACGCGGCTGAATAACCAGGTAAACAGGATACCCAGTACAAAGCCAATACCGACGGAAAGAGGATCAAGCAGGAAGTTCATGAAGGTTTCTTATGCTAATTTGCGAACAAGATCCGCCCACAAGTGGGACAGTACTGTAGCTGATTTGCCGAACGGGCATTCTGCAGCAGGGATTGGGTCAATGTTGTTCCGCATGCCGCGCAGGATCCATCATTGATGGTAGCGACAGCGATGCCGCGTCGTTGTTTGCGCAGTTGGTCATAGATGCCTACAGACTGGCTGACAAGATCTTTCATCACGGCACTACGCTCGGAGGACAATTTTTCAAGGTTCTTGTTGATGGATTCGCTTTCGACGGTTAGATCCCGAAATTGGACACCGCGGTTGGATTTGATGGATTCCAGGGTGGCATTTGCCTGTCGCATTTCCTTTTCCATCGTCTCGGCAGTATCCATTGCTTCGAGTTGGCGTTCTTCCAGCGTTTCCAAATGTCGTTTCAGAGAGGCGACATCTTTTTGCAGGTCCTGTAATTCCTTTGGGTTGTGAACCCGCCCGCCGTACAGGCTGGCTTCGGTCTGCTGGAGCTTGATGCGCTGTTTCTCAACTTCCTGTTCACATACTTTAAGTGCGCGTTCGGCGTTTCGGGATTTTTCCTCTGCTCTGGCCAACTGTTCGCTGGCAGCACGCAGTTCCACGTCATTTTCGAGCGTCTCGCGGATTGTCTTTAAACGCGACCGGGCCTGATCCATCTGACTATCCACCTGTTGAAGACGGTACAAACCCAGTGCAGCGCTCATATATTTGATTATACCCTTAGGTGTCTACAATTTATGGAGTGGGGAGGTTATAAAAATTGTAAACTGCGTCACCCAGATTGGCGAACAGGAGATTGGCTTCATCGAATACGATCTGGACCGGGTGATATGCATAAATGGAAAGTACAAAATTTCCGCCAGGCGTGTAGACAATGCCCGAATCGCTGAAATTGTGGATGATTCCATCGAACCCGGTCACCCAACCATGTTTGTGGGCGATCTGTGTTCCTTCGGGGACACCCGCTTCGATGAGAACACCGATCTTATCTGCGGAGAGATAGTTGATCATTTGCTGACAGACTTCACTGTTGATCGAATTCGGAAAGGCCGCGATCAATCCGCCTCCATTTGTAGTGGCGCATTGGTAAATATCGGCGAGCAGCATCCCCATGTCGATCGGTGTGGTTTGGTTATACGAGTCAGGATCGGTGAAAACGTCACTGCGAGAATTTGCAGGGGTATCGAATTGACGCAACAGTGGTGAACCAACGGCAAAAAAACCAGCAAGAAAAGTGTTATTCAGACCGATGGTCTTCATATAGTCTGAAATGATCAGGGGGCCGGTGTTCGGGTCGATACGGTTCATGATCGCGTCAGATGCGTTGTTGTCCGATTTGCGGATCATTTCCAGCAGCAGTGAGTCGGTCCGCTCGTCGAGTTGGCCGGTTCCGTTTTTGATGAAGTACGAAGCCAGGATGGGGATCTTGATCGTGCTGGATGCGGTGAAGGCAACATCAGGATCAACAGAAAGATCCTGTCCGCGGTCGAGCGCAAAGTGAATCTCCTGCCCGGTTTGCAGGTCGAGCATGTAGATACCGATGACTCCGTCGAAGCCGGATGTATTGATAATCTGTTTGAGCAGGATTTCCAGATTGCCAATGGTGGGGCGGGTGGGTGCGCTCTGTCCGTAGGAAAGGACGACGGTACGATTGCTGGGTGAGCGAAGTGTATCTTCGATGAGACGGACCGAACGTTCAATATCGAGGACACGCCCCGGTGTGCCCGGTTCAAACGATGTGCTGCCGGGAATGGGCTGCGCCGGTGTGGGCGGCTCATCATAGCGGGCGGAAATCTCGTTTTGGAGGTAGCCGACTAAGCGGTCTTCGGCGATGGCGGAGCTTAACGGGACCTCAACCGGGGTTGGATCACGGTTCCATAGGTAGTTCCAAAAACCGCCCCAGAAAGAGCCGCCCGTACGCGCCAGGTCTGCCGCGGCCATCATGCTGTCCATATCCAGTTCGAAACCGACTACAGAAGGGTCCACGTGGATGCTCGCATCTCCGTAACGCACTTCGATGGGCGAAGAATAAACCTGCAACACACGCTGTTGCGCGATCTGCGGGTCCACACCGCCAACCTTCACGCCGGCAATTGTCATTCCGGCGGGGTAGCTGTTACGCTGACGACTGTAGCCGATCAGAGAGATGACGACCAATACTACCGCGAGCGAAAGGATCGCGATGGAGATGCCGCGTAGAATTGGAATGGAACTACGGTTCCGCACACTGCCTCCAGCACATGGTGAAGCCTGCGCTATATTATTTAGCTACACCACGGAAATATGACAAATATCGCAAAAAAGTATAACACACTCAAAATTGCGTTTGTGCTAGAATAAATTCGAAAAAATTAGCCCCTGAAGGTTTGTCTGGCATACAAAGGTGTATTTGTGGAAAAAAGACCGCAGAACAACTTGGAAAGCAAGGGAAGCCTTTAGGGTTTTATTTTTCAAAATCCATTTGTAGGATGGGACGATGTTACGCTCATTTCTAATCTACCTTTCCAAAGCAGCCTGGGCGCAAAAGATCATCACAAGCTGGGGTTTTGCCTGGAAGTTCGCCTCACGTTTCGTTTCCGGTGAACGGATTGAGGATGCCATTCGTGCGATCCGCGAACTGAACGCCAAGGGCATTAATGCCACGCTTGACCATTTGGGGGAACACACATCCACTGCCGAAGAAGCATCCAACGCGACAGACGATATCCTCAAGGTGCTGGATGAAATCAGCAAGGCACAGGTCCGTGCCAACGTTTCGATCAAGTTGACCCAGATCGGCATGGGGCTCGATGAGTCCATCTGCCGCCAGAATCTGATCCGCATTTTGGAACACGCGAAGAAGCTCAACAATTTTGTGCGCATCGACATTGAAGATACGCCTTACACCGACATCACAATTGCGATCTATAACGCTATGCTCGAACGCGGACTCACGACCCAAACGATGGGCATGGCGGTTCAGGCGTATTTGTATCGCGCCGAAGCGGATGTCCGCAAGCTGCTTGAAACCGGCACGCGCTTTCGCCTGGTGAAAGGTGCATATAAGGAACCTGCCGACAAAGCTTATCCCAAGAAGGCAGACACTGACGCCAACTACGATCTGCTTACCAAGATCATGATCGATGCCAACCTCAAGATGGAAAATAACACGATCAGCGCCGATGGGCTTGTTCCGCCCATTCCAGCGATTGCTACTCATGACGATAAGCGTATCGCCTTTGCAAAGCAATATGCCGAGAAGGTGGGACTGCCCAAGAACGCGATTGAATTCCAGATGCTTTACGGCATTCGCCGTGACCTGCAGGAACAACTGGTGAAGGAAGGTTATCCGGTGCGTGTATATGTCCCGTTTGGAACGCACTGGTATCCCTACTTCATGCGTCGGCTTGCAGAACGCCCGGCCAATATCTGGTTCTTTATTTCCAATTTCTTCCGAAAATAATTCTGTAAAAAACGATGGGCGGGTTCGAGACCCGCCCTACCGTTTATAATTGCTGCATGCCACCCCTTGCTCTCGTCACAGGCGCGGCGCATCGACTCGGAAAAGTCTTCGCCCTGACTCTTGCCCGGCATGGATACGACATTGTGCTCCATTATCATCAATCATCCGATGCGGCGCTTCAGACCAAGGCGGAACTTGAATCTATTGGAAGTCGCGTCACCCTGGCCCAGGCCGACCTCACCGATCCCTCTGAAATCAGTTCTCTACTTTCCAACAACCAGTTGCTACAAGTCCTCGTCAACTCCGCTGCCTTCATGCCCAGTGGAAATGCGGATGTACTTTCGCTCGAAAACTGGGATACATCACTGGACTTGAATCTCCGCGCTCCATTTTTGCTTGCCCAGGAAGCTTCGCAAAAAATGACGGACGGTGGATTGATCGTCAATATCACGGATGTTGGCGCGCAGAAGGCGTGGAGCAGGTATCCATCGTACACGGTCAGCAAAGCTGCCCTTGAATCGCTGACCAAAATTCTCGCCCGCGCCTATGCTCCGAACATTCGCGTCAATGCCATTGCGCCGGGGTTTGTATTACAGTCTGATATCGTCTCTGCTGAGGAGTGGGAGCGACTATTGAAGCGCATTCCGCTCAAACGTCCCGCCCGAACCGAAGAGATTGCTTCTGCGTTGGAATTTCTTATGCAGAATGAATACATCACCGGGCAAACGATCGTCGTCGATGGTGGATATTCATTGGTGTAAAGTACAACTTTAATGGAGGAGAAATCATTATGTCTGAAACCATTGAACTGGCCGAAAAACTACGATCAGAAGGCGAAAAATTCGTCTCCATTTTTAACTCACTGACTGACGAACAATGGAATCAGGAGGTCTATACCGAAGGTACCACATGGACCATTCGCAACGTGCTCTCGCATTTCGTCACATCTGAGCGTGGATTGGTTAAACTTTTTGAACAGATTCGCCAGGGTGGCGCGGGCGCCGCAGACGATTTTTCCATTGACCGCTACAATGCTGCCATGCAAGAACGATCCAAAGAGCTTACTGCTCCCGAACTGCTTGAACAGTACAGGCAAGTGCGTGCCAATTCCGTTGCCTGGGTTTCTTCACTGAAAGAGGAAGAACTTGAAATCATGGGGCGGCATCCCTTTCTGCAAATGACGACCCTCCGTGAAATGATCAAGATGTTGTATATTCACAACATGACCCACTATCGTGACATGAAGAAGATGTTGAAGTAAATTTAGGGAAAGCTTGGATAAAAAATGAATCTTCCTCCCTTCAAACTCGAACGATATTTTGCCAAGTATGAATTTAATACTGAGTTCCTGCTCTGTTCCTCTGACTGCGAATCCATGTCTGTAGCAGACTTGCTCGCTTTCGAACCTGGTGCAGCAGAGAAATTCCAGAATGTTTGGCTTGGCTATACCGAATCACAAGGAAGCCCCGCGTTACGCGCGGAAATCTGCAAGCTGTATGAGAAGACCAAATCGGATGATATCCTCGTCCATAGTGGGGCGGGAGAGGCGATCTTCCTGTTCATGTTTGCCGCCTTCAAGGAATATGATCATGTTATCGTCCATTCGCCGGGGTATCAATCCCTTGCTGATGTAGCCCGCGCTGCCGGTTGCGACGTGAGCCCGTGGCGGGCACGGGAGGAAAACGGCTGGGCACTCGACCTCGATGAACTCCGCCATCTTATGCGGACCAACACCAAAGCCATCATTATCAACACACCGCACAACCCCACTGGCTATTTGATGCCTCGCGACGAGTATGAAGCGGTCCATAAATTTGCGCAGGAAAAGAATCTGCTGCTTTTCTCTGATGAGGTGTATCGCGAGTCTGAATATGACCCTGCGACGCGTCTCCTGGCAGCTTGTGACTACGGTGAACATGCCATTTCCCTCGGCGTGACATCCAAAACCTATGGACTCGCCGGTCTGCGGATCGGATGGATCGCTACGAGGAACAAAAAGATATACGAAAAAATGGCATCGCTCAAGGATTACACTACGATCTGCAATTCTGCGCCGAGTGAGTTCCTCGCCGAGGTTGCCATGCGGAATCGGCAGAAGCTCGCCCGGCGGAATATCGATATAATCCAACAGAACATTGCTGTTGTAGACGAATTCTTCACTCGTCGTTCTTCACTTTTTAACTGGATCCGTCCACAGGCGGGCTCAATGGCATTCCCGCGTTATCTTGGCGGCAATGTGGAAAAATTTTGCGATGAACTAGTGAAGAAAGCAGGAGTACTGCTTTTGCCGGGAACCGTCTATGATGATTCGCATAATCACTTCCGCCTTGGACTGGGACGCAAGAATCTCCCGCAGGCTGTGGAACGCTTGGAACAATTCTTGGATAAGGCATAATAAGAACTTTGTAAGAGATATGGATGCCATCCTGACAGGTCGAATACAATCAGTACTGTGCCCTTTGAAACTTTTGTTCCTAAAAAAATCGGAAATCAAATCTTGAGAACCATCCTCCGCCTCTCCCGCCCAATCCACCTCCTGCTCGCCGCGTTGACATTTTGTCTTGGCGCGAGCATTGCCAACTATCTGGGGAAACCCTTCCGTGTCGATTCGTTCTGGTTCGGGTTGGCTGCTGTCATTCTTGCTCAAATGAGCATGAGTTTGTTGTCCGAAGTGTTTCGTCTCGATGCCGAGCCGCTCTCCGAAAACGAAACACGACGTGAACGGTCCGTGCTGCGCAATAATGCGTTGTACATTTCCATCTCGGCATTGACCGCAAACGCAGTGATCGCATTCCTTCTGTTCAATAACAAGCACCTGTCGTTCTCCGGGTTTGTCTATATTTTGCTTTCGCTCCTTCTTGTATTGGCATTTTCCCTGCCGCCATTTCGAAATCGTGGCTTTGGTGAATTCATCCTCTCTGCGCACCTGGCGTATGTGATTCCGTCTCTTGGCTACCTGCTTCAAGCGGACAACGTCCATCGCTTTCTCATCCTTTTGCTCCCGCTTACTTTGCTTGCCTTCGCCTACTTCATTGTGATGGATTTTCCCGCCTTTGCCACCGATCGTAAATTCGGACGTACCACACTCCTCACTCAACTCGGCTGGGAACGGGTCGTCCCGTTGCACAATATCTTTATTCTCTTTGCCTATATTTTTCTCGCTCTTTCACCATTCCTTGGGCTATCCCTCTCGCTGATCTGGCCGGCATTCCTGACACTTCCTTTTGCGATCTTCCAAATCTACCAGCTTCGCAACATCGCACTCGGTGCCCCAGCGAACTGGATCCTTCTCACGGCGACCGCCCTCTCTGTTTTTGGACTCACCACATACTTCCTCACCCTGACATTCTGGCTTCGATAGCTGTATGCCCGAATTTTTGACCCTTCTGCCTCCAGACGAAGCACGACAAGTCTTACTCTCGCATCTTTCGCAGCCGGTAGTTGATTCTGAATCAATAGACGTTTCATCTACTTTGGGACGCGTCCTCGCTGAAGATATCATCGCGCCGCATCCTTTGCCTGATTTCCAACGTTCCACAGTGGATGGTTATGCCGTTCTTGCTGGCGATACCCACGGGGCCAGCGACTCCCTTCCTGCCTATCTACATCTTGTTGGCGAAGTCCCCATGGGAGACGCGCCCGATTTCAAGATCGATCCGGGTCAATGTGCATCAATCCATACTGGCGGCATGTTACCAGAAGGTGCCGATGCAGTTGTGATGCTGGAATATACACAGAGTGTGACGGCGGGCTCCACACCTGACCCTGTGGAGATCGAAATTTCCCGCGCAGTCGCCGATGGCGAGAACGTAATCCGCGTCGGGGAGGATGTAGCGCAGGGACAACTGGTCCAGTCACGGGGGAGTCAGATGCGTCCCGCCGAAATTGGCGGACTGATGGCATTGGGAATCACTCGCGTCAATGTAATGAGAAAGATACGAGTCGGGTTAATCTCCACAGGCGATGAGGTCATCGACCCGGCGCGATCACCGCGTCCCGGGCAGGTGCGCGACATCAATTCCTATACTCTCGGGGCGCTTGTGGAAAAAAGCGGTGGCGAAGCGATCCGCTATGGAATTATCGAAGACGAATTTGATTTGTTGAAAACCACCGCAGCCCAAGCGCTCTCTGAATGCGACATGGTCGTCATCACGGCTGGTTCATCTGCATCTACGCGCGATATGACCGCTGACGTAATACGCCTTCTCGGCAACCCCGGCGTGCTTGTGCATGGCATCAACACCCGTCCCGGCAAACCGACAATTCTTGGTGTGTGTGGAGGTAAAGCGGTTATTGGCTTGCCCGGTAACCCTGTCAGCGCGTTGGTAAACGGATATTTGTTCGTCGTGCCCGTTATTGAAAAGGTACTGGGTGTCCTTCCAAGGCCAAAGCCTGTTGTGCAAGCGCGGTTAACTGTGAACCTTGCATCACAAGCCGGACGCGAAGATTGGTGGCCGGTTAAACTGATCGCCCATGGTCTGTCGTCCACTGTCCATTTCGATGCCGATCCCATCTTTGGCAAGAGCAATCTTATCTTCACCCTTGCTGCTGCTGACGGATTACTGCGTATTCCTGCGGACGCAACCGGATTGAGTGCCGATGAACGTGTGGAGGTTTTTCTACTCTGATAAGGAGTTATCTTCATGATTACTCGTTTGAAAGATCTATTGATCGGCCCGCCCATCCCAACGCATCAACTCCATGAAAAGAAACTGAATAAAATTCGTGCCCTGGCGGCCTTCTCACCAGATGCACTTTCGTCAATCGCTTATGCCAACCAGGAAATCTATTTGGGTCTATTGATCGCGGGCAGCGCTGGCCTTGTCATGGCCTGGCCCATTGGATTGGCGATCGTCATTGTCCTGACAATCGCAGCCATTTCCTACTATCAAACCATTCATGCCTATCCTTCTGGAGGTGGCTCCTACATTGTGGCACGCAGTAATCTTGGGACGCTGCCCGGGTTGGTGGCTGCGGGAGCGCTGCTGATCGATTATGTCTTAACCGCAGCGGTCAGCCTGACGGCCGGCGTGGACGCGATCTCGTCGGCCTTTCCAGCCTTGTTGCCTCATCGGGTGGGATTGGCGCTGGTCCTTTTGGGATTGATCATGCTCATCAACTTGCGCGGATTGCGCGAGACGGGCACGTTGATGAGCATTCCTGTTTATCTCTTTCTGTTCACGTATCTGCCGATGCTGGCCTATGGATTATTCGTATTGTGGAGGGATGGTCCCGGAAGTTTGGCTATTGCCGCACCGCCCGCCTCCCAACCCCTGACCCTGTTCCTGCTGCTGCATGCCTTTGCCACAGGTTGTACGGCATTGACGGGAATTGAATCCATCAGCAATGGTGTGCCCACATTTCAACATCCCGAGTCAGTGAATGCGGGAAAAACCCTGATCGTCATGGCTATATTGATGGGTGTCCTCTTTTTAGGCAGCATTGGGTTGACACAAGCCTTGGCTGTTGTTGCGGGCCCGCATGAGACTATTCTTTCTGCATTGGCACGCCGTATTTTCGGAAATGGATTCCTATACATCACCGTTCAAATGTCAACTTTACTGATCCTGACAGTTGCAGCGAATACCAGTTTTGCTGGCTTTCCTCGCGTTGCGGCGATCCTTGCCCGGGATGGTTTCCTGGCGCGCCAATTTACGGGTTTGGGAGACCGGCTTGTGTTCGTCAACGGAATCATGATGCTGGCTGGCGCAACTGCGATCCTCATCATTGGTTTCAAAGGTGATTCCCATTTGCTGGTCCCATTGTTTGCTGTTGGTGCCTTTCTTGCATTTACTCTCTCGCAAGGCGGAATGGTATTGCACTGGTGGAGGGAACGTGGTCCCGGGTGGCAGTTAAAAATGATCGCCAATGGTATTGGGATGCTTGCAACAGGTATTACCCTTTTTGTGGTGGGCATCACGAAGTTTTTGGAAGGTGCGTGGATCACGGTCGTTCTCATACCTATGCTAGTCATTATGTTCCTACGTATCCGTGCTCATTATCGTGACGTTCGCGGACAATTGACTTTGCATGGTTTACCACCCACCCTGCGACCCCTGGTTCAATTGCGAGTGGTCGTTCCGATCTCAGGTGTGCATCGCGGGATCGTGGATGCCATGCGTTATGCGCTTACTATTTCCAATAACGTGACTGGGGTATTTGTGGAATTGGAACCGGGCGATGGCAAGGAAGTGCAGGAGAAGTGGCAACACTTTTGGCCGGATATCCCACTTGTGATCGTTCCCTCCCCTTTTCGCTCACTCATTAAGCCGCTGCTGGATTTTCTTGATAAGACAGATCAGGAACATAATGACGGGCAGCAGGCAACAGTAGTACTCCCCGAATTCATCCCCGCGCATTGGTGGGAGTCGATCCTGCACAATCAAACAGCATGGTTGTTGAAAGCTGCGCTTTTATATCACCGCCGTAATCTGGGTTTTCAACGAGTGGTCATTGACGTGCCTTACTATTTGCACGATTAATGTTGCCACGGCAGTTTTTCCAAATCTACATTCCCGCCGCTCAAGATCACGCCGACGTTCAATCCGCTCAGGTCGATTTTCTTTTCCCACAATACACCCACCGCTACGGCCGCAGATGGTTCAATGATGATCTTGGCGCGTTCCCAGATGAACTTCATTGAGCCAATAATTCCCTGTTCGCTTACAGTGACAACCTGTTCTACTCGTTGCTGAATGATGGGAAAGGTCAATGTGCCTAATGATGTAAGCAAACCGTCTGCGATCGTTTTTGGATTTGTGGACGGAACGATCTCTCCTGCTTTCATGGAGCGATAGGCATCGTCGGCCATTTCGGGTTCGCCTGCGATGACGCGAATTCCTTTTTTGATCTCGGTCGCTGCAATGGACGTTCCGCTCAACAGTCCGCCGCCGCCAACAGGAGCGATGATCACATCCAGGTCGGGGACTTCCTCCAGCAATTCCAGTGCAGCAGTACCCTGTCCTGCGATCACATGTTCGTTGTTATATGGGTGGACAACGTGAGCGCCCGTGCTTTCATACACTCGTTGCAGGGTCGCTTCGCGCGCTTCCAGCGTTGGCGCACAAAAATGGATCTGCCCTCCATAGCCCGCCACTGCATTCTTCTTCACCGATGGCGCATTCTCCGGCATGACGATATAGGCAGGGATGCCACGCATCTTGGCGGCAAGTGCCAGCGCTTGAGCGTGGTTGCCCGATGAATGCGTGCAGACTCCGCGCTCTGCTTCCTCGTCACTGAGCGACCAAACCGCATTTGAAGCACCGCGAAACTTGAACGCACCAACCTTCTGCATATTCTCGCATTTGAGATAGACCTGCGCGCCAACTTGTTGGTTCAAACTTTGGTTCGTCAGTACGGGTGTACGATGAACGTACGGTTTGATCCGTTGTGCGGCTTGTTGGATATCTTGAAGAGTGGGAGGCATGGTTTATCCTTTATGAAGAGACGGAGCAGGTTTCTTAAACCTGTATGAATGGTCTCAGAAGACTAATATCCTCTTTCAAAATCGACCACATATTTCAATGGCTTGCCTTCGATGAATAATCTGTAGTTTTCCACGAACAGTTTTGTGATGTCTTCTGGATAGCTATTCGCAGAGGTGTGATACGTCATATAGAGATTCGGCGTATCCCAAAACGGATGTTCGGTGGGTAGTGGTTCCTGTTCGAATACATCCAATATCGCGGCAGCAAGTTTGCCTTCGTTCAGCGCCTTGATCAACGCCGCTTCATCAACAGAGTTCCCCCGTCCGACGTTGACCAGCACCGCGTGATTCGGCAATGCGTTCAAAAAGGACTCATCTACAAGCCTGTTTGTTGCTTCAATGCGTGGTAATACGCAGACAACGTAATCCAATCCTTCTGCAAATTTCAAGAGATCATTGCTGTGGTAGTACTGATCTACCTGGGCACTTGTTTCACTTGACCTGGTATATCCCCTCACGTTCATGCCAAAGTGCTTTGCCGTCCCTGCAAGATGCGCGCCAATGGAACCAACGCCGAGCAAGCCGATTGTCTTGCCGCGCAGGACGCCCGGCTCGCCTCTCTGCCATTGGTGAGCCTTTTGTGAGTCGATGCGCTCGAGCATTTTCTTTTCCAGGAACAATAGATATCCAAAGACAAATTCGGACATCAACTCACCAAAAACACCACGCGCATTGGTCAAAATGTAATCGCGGCGTTGGGCGGGATCCACCAAAGGTTCGACACCCGCATAGATGGACTGAATCCATTTCGGCTGGGAAAGAAGCGGGAGTGCGTCCCGGATGAGGTGTGGTTCGCCGAGCACGATCTCTGCCTGAGATGGGTCGGTCACAAATTCCAGATCCGGTAATTGTGCGGCTTCGAGCAGGCGTTGGTATTCATCTTTTTCGGAGGAGAGAATCAGAAGTTTCGTCATATCGAATGATTATAATCATGCAATATTTTCCCTGGAGGATCAATTATGAAAGTAACCTTGTTTGGAGCTTCCTCTGCCACGGGCAGATTGTTGATCGAGAAATCCTTGACAAAGGGACATGAAGTGACCGCCTTCGTCCGTGATGAGGCGAAGTTGGGAGTTGTCAACCCGAATCTCAAAGTAATCTGTGGTGATGCACTGAATTCTATCCACGTGGAGGACGCTGTGAAAGGGAGTGATGCTGTGCTCAGCACACTGGGACCAAAAGGCAAGCCGGCGGTGATGGCGGCGCAGAGCACGAAGAACATTGTGGATGCAATGGAGAAGCATGTCGTGAAGCGATTGGTTCTCGTCTCTGTGGCGGGCATCGCCGTGCCGCAGGATCAACGTGGTCGAAACCTCATCGGCGGGTTGATCAAATTATTGTTGAAAGATGTGTTCTTGGACCGCGAAAATCAACTTGCTATTCTGGAATCCAGCAGGGTCGAGTGGGTCGCGGTCCGTGTGCCACGCCTGACTGACGAACCCGCGAGGGGTTTAGTGAAAGCCTTCTTCGGGAATCCATCACCGAGTCTCAAAGTGACTCGGTCAGACCTGGCGGATTTCATGCTGGAGCAATTAATCAGCGACAAATGGGTCAGGCAAGCTCCGATCTTGAGCAATTGATATGAATCAAAAGAGTCATGCTTTTTTGGCATGACTCTTTTGATAAACTGGCAACGTATTAACGGCGAAGCAATCCAACCACGAAGAGCAGGGCGATCGCGCCGATGATCGCGACGACCAGGCTACTGAGATTGAAGCCTGTTACGCCTTGTGCGCCGAAGAAGCTCATAATCCATCCACCGACGAACGCGCCGATGATGCCGACGACGATATTGGCGATGGCGCCCATCTGTTTGTTCTTGCCCATGACGATACTTGCTATCCATCCAGCGATGGCTCCGAAGATGATCCACGCGATGATGTTCATTTCTACCTCCATGCGAAATAAGATTTGTCTGAAAGATGTTACAGACAAGTCAGACTGACAATTTAAAGTATAGCACGCATCGACGTTGATTTTTCCTGTCAAAAATAGGAAATAGGTAGGATATTTACCTTCTGATCGTCGCTTCTCTCTCTGGACCCACGCCAATCCACTTCACGGGGACGCCTGCCGCCTCTTCGATCATCTTCACATACTTCTGTGCGTTGACAGGCAACTCTTCAAAAGAACGTGCCTTGCCGATATCTTCCTTCCAGCCTGGGACGGTTCGATACACACATTCGACTTTATCCAGCGCGTACGCGTCTACATCCGGATACCGGACGGCGTTACCGCCGGATTTATAACCGACACACACTTGAAGATTTTCCAACCCGCTGAGAGTATCCAGCTTCGTCAGACACAACTCGGTCACGCCGCTTAGCTCTGTCGCGGTGCGAACGATCTCTAAATCAAGCCAGCCCACGCGGCGGATGCGTCCGGTAGTGGCAGCGACTTCGCCGAATTGTTCATATTCCGCGCTTTTGGTATCGGTGATCTCGGTGGGTAAGGGGCCTGCACCGACGCGCGTGGTGTATGCCTTTGTCACACCGACAACGTTTGTGATATAACGCGGCGGAATGCCCAGCCCAGCCGATGCTGCAGAAGGAATCGTGGTTGAAGCTGTTACGAAAGGATAGGTTCCCCAATCGGTATCGAGAAACGTTCCCATCGCCTGCTCGAGCAGAAAGTGTTTGTTACTTTTCAATCCGTCCTGGACAATGGAAAAGAGTTCGCGAATGTAAGGTTTTAGTTTTGAATAATAGCTGCGATAGGTATTGCAGACTTCTTCGAAGTTCAATGCCTGTCCGCCCAGGGCAGTGATGATCTTGTTCTTTAATTCGAGCTGCACTTTCAAGCGCGATTCGAACGCGTCACTGGCAAAGTCTGTCCAGCGAATGCCGTTATAGCTGACTTTGTCGGCAAAGACTGGTCCAATTCCACGGCGGGTTGTACCGGTGGCGCCTTTACCTTTCGCTTCTTCGTACAAGCCATCCAGTATTTTATGATAGGGCATGATGAGGTGCGAACGTGGCGAGAGCCATAATCGTCCATCCACACCCACACCTGCCTTGTTCAATAATTCGATCTCCTCGAGCAGAACCGCGGGGTCGATGACCACGCCGCCGCCGATCAAGCCGACTGTGTTGCGGGCGAAAATTCCCGATGGCACAAGATGAATCTTGAATGTGCCGAACTCGTTGATGACAGTATGCCCGGCGTTGTTCCCGCCGTTAAAACGTGCCACGTAATCCACTTGTTCAGCAAGATAATCCACAACCTTGCCCTTACCTTCATCACCCCATTGCGAACCGATCACTGCTGTAACTGTCATGATTCCTCCAAACGTAGTAGCGACTTTAGTCGCCGAAATTTGCACGACTAAAGTCGTTACGATAGATTGCCGATATAGAATATTATCTTTCAAGCATTATAATTCGGGCGACCCAAATTAAGAGGAGCATGTATGAAAATCCTGCCTGAAACGGCCCTGACATACGACGATGTGTTATTGGTGCCGCAATATTCGGATGTCGACTCTCGTCGTGTCCTTTCTACCAAGACCTGTTTAACAAAGAAGATCGCGCTGCAAATCCCCATCGTCTCTGCGAACATGGATGTGGTGACCGAAAGCGAAATGGCCATCACCATGGCACGCGAAGGCGGGATCGGCATGATCCACCGCTTCATGACCATTGCCGAGCAGGCGCGTCAGATCGAACGTGTAAAGAAGGCTGAGTCGTTCATGGTGGATAAGCCCATTACCATGACCGACGCACACACGGTCGGCGATGTGAAGCGTGTTGTGGATGAGACCGGAACAGGCGGAATTTTAATCCTGGATAAGGACGAAAAGCTGGTCGGTATTATTTCGACGCGCGACTTGTTGTTCGAGAATGATGATCAAAAACCCGTCACCGCGATCATGTCGAAGCCGGTCCATACCGCATTACCTGATACTACGTTGAAGGAAGCGGAGCGTCTTTTACATGAATATCGCGTGGAAAAGCTACCGTTGGTGAATGCAGACGGTAAAGTGGCAGGTCTAGTCACGTTGAAAGACATTATGAAGATCACTCAATTCCCCAAAGCGACAAAGGATTCAAAGGGACGCCTGTCTGTTGGCGCAGCAGTGGGTGTGCGGGATAAGGAAATGCGTCGCGTGGAAGCCGTACTGGAAGCGGGCGCAGACTGCATTGTCGTGGATATCGCTCATGGCGACTCACACCTTGAACTTGAGATGATCAACAACATCCGCAAACATCACCCGGAGGCGCAGATTGTCGCTGGGAATGTCGCCAGCGCGGACGGAACAAAGCGATTGATCGACGCGGGCGCGGACGCGGTCAAGGTGGGAGTCGGTCCGGGTTCCATTTGCATCACGAGACAGGTCGCCGGGTCGGGCGTCCCACAGTTGACGGCGATTATCCAATGTGCTGAAGTTGCACGGCAATATGGGGTCCCGATTATTGCGGATGGCGGCATTCGTCATCCCGGCGATGTAGCCAAGGCTGTTGCCGCTGGCGCACAGACCGTGATGATCGGAAGCATGCTGGCAGGGACAGATGAAAGCCCGGGTCTCATCATGACGCGCAGAGGGCATCGCTATAAAGCCTCCCGCGGTATGGCCTCACGTGAAGCGAATATCGAACGCAACAAACGCGAAGGCAATGACCTGACCCAGGAGGAAGTTGAAGAATATGTTGCCGAGGGCGTTGAAGCAGCGGTCCCATATCGCGGGAAGGCACGTGAAGTGTTGACCCAGTTGGTTGGCGGACTGCAGTCGGGCATGAGTTACAGCGGCGCACACACAATCGAAGACCTACAGGAGAAAGCGATCTTCGTACGCATGACTGGCGCGGGTCTGAAGGAATCCGGCCCGCATGACGTGGAAGTGTTGGGATAAAGTAAATACGGAGTCTGTATAATGGATCAGACTCTATTGGTGTAACCTCATGTCTGTTTACCTCCACGATATCCCTCTCCCTGAAGCTCAAGCGCGATTGAAGCAAGCACTTCAAGATGCTGACCTTTGGCATGTGCTTGGGACGGAAACCATTCCTCTTGATGAGCAAGCTCTTGGACGTGTCACCTCTGAGCCGATCTGGGCGAAGATCTCTTCGCCTCATTACCATGCCTCTGCCATGGATGGATTTGCCGTGCGTGCTGTTTCCACTCATGGTGCCATGCCATCCAACCCGATCACGCTTCAGATCGGACCCGAAGCCGTATATGTGGATACAGGCGATCCCTTGCCCGACTGGGCGAACGCAGTCATCCCTATTGAGAATGTCGAGTCGCTGGATGAACTGGGCAATATCACAAAAGAGATTCGCAACCCCCTGTCGATTCGCATCCGGGCGGCAGTTACGCCGTGGAGTCATGTTCGTCCGCTGGGAGAAGACATTGTCGCAACACAATTGGTTTTGCCTGCGGGGCATATCTTAAAACCAGCAGACCTGGGAGCCATCGCTGCATCTGGGCATCAAACGATCAATGTTGCACGTAAGCCGAAAGTCGCCATTCTCCCAACCGGGACAGAACTTGTTCCCATTGGCAGTACGCTCAAAGCGGGTGACATTCTTGAGTACAACTCGCTTGTACTCGCCGCACAGATCAAATCCATGGGCGGTGAGCCAACACGTTACCCGATTACAAAAGATGATTTTGACTTAATTTGTGAACGTGTGAAAGAAGCCATCCAGACTCATGACCTGGTCTTGTTGAACGCTGGTTCCTCAGCAGGTGCAGAAGATTTCTCAGCAAGAGTCGTGGAGAAACTTGGGACACTTCTTGTCCATGGAGTTGCCGTTCGTCCGGGACATCCCGTAATTCTCGGGACAGTAGACCGTGGACGATTGACCGAAGAAATGGTCCATGGTCCACTGTCCATCGTTCCAATCATCGGCGTTCCCGGTTACCCTGTCTCTGCTGCGTTGACAATTGATATTTTCGTCGAGCCTCTCCTCGCACAATGGGTGGGACGCAGACCGAATGAACTTCCCACCGAAACGGCAACCATCACTCGCAAGATCGTTTCCCCTCCCGGCGATGATGATTTTGTGCGCGTTGCTGTTGGCAAAGTAGGTGACAAGCTTCTCGCCGCACCGTTATCGCGCGGAGCCGGTGTCATCACATCTCTTGTTCAAGCGGATGGGCTGGCGCTGATCCCGCGCGGCACGCAAGGGATTGAAGCAGGTGAAAAGGTGCAGGTCCGTTTGTACCGAAGTAGAAGCGAGATCGAGCGAACGATCTTTTGCATTGGCTCACATGACCTCACACTGGACCTGATGTCACAGTTCCTGGCGGAGCATGAACGCAGGCTTGCTTCTGCGAATGTTGGCTCGCAAGGTGGGTTGATCGCGTTGCGTCGCGGTGAAGCACATCTTGCTGGTTCGCATTTGTTGAACCCAGAAACAGGTGAGTACAACATCTCTTATATCCGACAATATATGCCCGATATGCCGGTGAAATTGGTGGCGCTGGTTGGGCGTGAGCAAGGCTTGATGGTAAAGCGCGGCAATCCAAAGGGGGTAAAAGGCTTGGATGACTTGCGCAGGACCGAGGTCCGCTTTGTGAACCGGCAGCGTGGGGCAGGGACACGCGTTCTACTCGACTATCATTTGAACTTAATGACAATCCCACCAGAGTCCATTGTCGGGTATTCTCAGGAAGAGTATACTCATCTCGGAGTTGCAGCCGCTATTGCATCGGGCCGTGCAGATTGCGGACTGGGAATCGCCGCCGCCGCGCAGGCATTGGACCTGGATTTCATCCCGTTGTTTCAGGAACGATATGACTTGGTGATCCCCAAACCATTTGCGGAAAGCGACCTGCTTGCGCCTCTTTTCGAACTCTTGGGAGATCCTCACTTTCGAAAAGCTGTATCTCAACTGATAGGATATGATGTGTCCGTCATGGGCACAATCATTTTGGAGGACTAGATGACCGAAGCGCTCATCATCGATGACAATCGCTCTACAGCAGACGCACTTAACCAAATGCTTGGTGTTCTGGGGTTCAAAGCCCGTGTGGCGTATGGCTCGAGCGCTGCCATGGCGCTCCTGGGGACTGGCTTTACACCAAAGTTTGTATGCCTGGATATCAATATGCCCGGGGTGGATGGAACGGAGATCCTTGCGTATCTGCGCCGTGAACCACGTTTGGTCCCGATTTCTGTTTTTGTCATCACATCCGATGACCAGCCGGAGACGCGCAGAAAGGTGATGAAACTGGGCGCCTCTGCGATGATCATCAAACCGGCAACGATCGACGTCTTGGAAGATGCACTGAAAAAG
>CAZKSG010000041.1:0-28434 GCA_964555335.1 uncultured Anaerolinea sp. | reverse complement strand
CTCGCCACAAACTGCCAAGACGGATCGCGGTGGGAATCGTATCATTCGTGGATTGCGCCATGTTGACGTGGTCATTGGGATGGACGCGATATTCACCCAATATCCCGCCCATAAGTTGCGTGGCACGGTTGGCGATAACCTCATTCGTGTTCATGTTGTGACTTGTCCCTGCGCCAGCCTGGATGGGGTCAACAACGAACTGATCGTTCCATTTTCCATCAATGACTTCCCCTGCAGCTTCGATGATCGCATTGGCTCGTTCGTGATCAAGAAGCCCCAGATCACGGTTGACTTCTGCGGCAGCGCGTTTGATCATTGCCATGGACCAGATAAAAGCAGGACGTGGCTTTAAACCGGAAATCTTGAAATTTTCCACGGCACGTTGGGTCTGAGCGCCATATAACGCATCGGTTGGAACCTCAATTTCGCCCAGTGAATCACGTTCAATTCGGGTGTTGGGTTTCATGACGGCAACTCTCCTGTTGTATTAATAGACAACTTGAAGAATAACTGGCTTTCCTGTGAAGATGACATAAAAGTGACAGCCGCCGAACACAAGAGGCAGCTGTCACTTTTGTTTAACGGAATCCTGATGCAGTGTCCGAAAGAGGCGCGATGCTCTTTATCCGATCACTTTGAAAAACATATCTACAACCTGCGGGTCGAAATGCTTTCCTGATTGTGCGCGAATAAACTCGAAGGCTTGTTCTTTCGTCCAGGCCTGGCGATAGGGACGGTCAGACGTGAGGGCGTCCCAAACATCCACAACCGCGAAGAGACGCGCTACGAGGGGAATCTCTTCGCCTTTCAACCCGCGCGGATAGCCATTGCCGTCCCACTTTTCATGATGACAGAGCGGAATCTCCAGCGCTGCACGCAGATACTCGATGGGATATAGCATATCGTAGGCGAATTGAGGATGTTTGCGCATGACAGCCCATTCTTCATCGGTCAATTTGGCCGGCTTCTGTAAAATATCATCAGGGATACCGAGCTTGCCCATGTCGTGCAGGAGTGCGCCATGACGAATATGAAGAAGGTCGTCTCCTTCAAAGCCAAAGGCTTCAGCCAATTTCAACGTTAATTCAGTAACGCGCTGACTGTGGCCCTCCGTTTCCTTGTCACGCAGATCCATCGCGTGAGACCAACCGACGATGGTGGCATCATACGCATCCATGAGGTGTTGATGGGCTTTTTGAAGTTTCTCTCGTTCCTCCAAAAGCTTGTGGTAACGGTTGAGTCGTGTGATACCGATCAAACGGGCGCGCAGTTCGAAACGATCGAAAGGCTTGGAGATAAAGTCATCGGCCCCCACTTTCAAACCGATGAGAAGTGATTCCCGGTCATCGAGAGCGGTGAGGATAATGATGGGAATTTCAGCTACCTGCGGATCACTGCGGATGCGTTCGCAGACTTCAAAGCCGGTCATGCCGGGCATCATGACATCCAACAGGATGACATCTGGCAGATACGCTTTCGCCTTTTCGATGGCTTGCGGCCCGTTTTCAGCCATGATGAGGTTGTAGCCTTCACCTTCCAGGACGGATTGCAATGTTTCACGTCCCGAATATTCATCGTCGACGATCAATACTGTATTACCCATACATCACTCCTTTTGTAAGACAATTCCTCAAGCGTTTGCCGCTTGTTATTATGAGTCCAGATCTACCAGGTGATACTTCACTGCCAGCCGAACCAGACCGGCCAGGTTGCGCACGTTCAGTTTTTCCATCAAGCGGGCCCGGTGTTTTTCGACAGTCTTTTCACTGATGAAGAGCATGTTGGCGATCTCGCTGCTGGTGTGTTCCTCCGCGATCAACTGCAGGATTTCTTTTTCACGCGGTGAGAGGCTTGAGAGCGGATCGTTTTCGATTCCAGATGTATGTGGATGGATGGCACTTTCCACGACGATCTCAGAAATGGGACTGCTGAGGAAAGTCTGTCCGTTGGCGACGGCCCGGACAGCCCAGAGTAATTCATCACTGACCGAGGACTTGAGAACATATCCTTTCACACCGCATTGCAGCGCCTGGTGGACAAAGCCCGCATCAGCATACATGGATAGCAGCAGGATATGGGTGGGCAGGCGCAGGTCGCGAATGTTTTCGGCCGCCTGAATCCCGTTCAGACGCGGCATCATGATATCCATGATCAAGACATCTGGTTTCAGTTCTTGTGTCATAGACACTGCTTCCTGCCCATTGGATGCTTCGCCTAAAATGTGAATATCGCCTGCTTTTTCGAGCAATGCGCGAATGCCGGCTCGCACCATTAGGTGGTCTTCTGCGATCAATACCCGTATCATGATTTCTCCAGTTGTGTGTGGTGAGCAGGCAGCGGAAATTGTGCTGTGAGAATGGTGCCGCGCTCGGGTGCTGAACTGATCGTGAGCGCGCCGCCTGCGATGGTGACTCGTTCCTTCATACTTGAAAGTCCGATGCCGTCTGACCTGGTTTGGGAGTTGTCGAAGCCTTTGCCGTTATCTTGAATGGTCAGGGTGATGATTTCATCTTCCGTGCTGAGGTCCACCCAGGCTTGAGTGGCATTGGCATGTTTAATGATGTTGTTAAGCGACTCCTGCAGAATTCTGTACAACGTGATATTGTAGACATCTGGAAGATTGGCGATGGGCGCATCTACCTCAAATGTGACGGGTAAATGCGTGCGACGGGTGAACTCAGCACAATATGTCTGCATGGATACGTTGAGCCCCAGTGCATCGAGGATGGGTGGACGTAGATCTTGCGCAAGCCTGCGTATCTTGACAAAGATCTCGTAAGACTGTTCATGCAAGGTTTGAAGGCGTTCGAACAATATTTCAGGAGGAATGGAAAGATCATTCTGTAAATTGCGCAGTGAGATCATCTGGGTGGTAAGGGCCTGTCCGAGGTCGTCATGCAGTTCGCGTGAGATACGCTGTCGTTCCTCCTCCTGTGCCGCGATGAGACGTTCCGTCATTTCGCGCAGGTCTTCACGTTGCTTTTGCAGTGTCTGATAACGGTTAAGGCGCGTAATGGTACGGACACGGGCAATGAGTTCATACCGGTCCACCGGTTTAGTGAGGAAATCATCGGCACCAGCCTCGATCCCTTGCAGGAGGGACGCACGATCGTCCAGGGCGGTGAGGATGATGATCGGCACCTCTGCAAGCATAGGTGTGGCGCGGATCCGCCGGCAGACTTCGAAACCATCCATGCCGGGCATCATCACATCCAGCAAAATAAGATCCGGGCGGATCTGCTGCAGGATCTGCAGTGCCTGGAAGCCATCCTTAGCCTGCTCGATCTGATAATGTTCCTGTTCGAGCATCGAAAAGACGGTCTCGCGGGCGGTCGCATTGTCGTCCACGATCAGTAGCGTGCTCATGATCGATCGGCCTCCGTATCGTAAAGATAACTTTTGATGGTCTTTACCAGCGACTTTAGGTTGACCGGTTTGCTCATGTACTCGTTCATACCCACCTCCAGGCAGCGTTCACGGTCATTGGGCATTGCAAGAGCGGTCAGGGCAATGATGGGTGTATCCATGAATTCAGGATCGCTCCTGAGTCTCTTGGTTGTTTCGAATCCATCCATGCGTGGCATTTGAATATCCATCAGGATCAAGTCTGGGTGTGAGAGCTTGGCCTGGGTCAATCCATCGACACCATCCTGCGCGGTGACCATGTTAAATCCGCTCATCTCAAGGTAGTCGACAAGCATCATGACCACTTCGGTCGTATCTTCGATCAACAGGATGGTGGGACGGGACTCGCCCGGTTTGACAGCCTGGAACTTGCCGGTCGAACGTAGACGGGTGCTTGCATCGCCCGCCAGAGCTGGTTCCCATGGCAGCAGGATCGTAAAGCGGCTGCCTTTTCCAGTCTCGCTCTCCACGGTTACGCTGCCGCCGTGCAGGCGTGCCATCTGTGCAACGAGCGCCAGTCCCAAACCTGTCCCTGTGGCTTCGCGTGCCAGCCCCGAATCCAATTGGACGAAAGGTTTGAAGAGACGCTTCATATCCTCATCGCTGATCCCGATCCCCTGATCCCAAACACTGATGATCACCTTGTTCCCGGCTCTGTCACCGTGTACATCCAATCCAAGTTGCCCTGATTCTGGAGTGAATTTGACAGCGTTGCTTAACAGGTTCACGATCATTTGTTTCAGCCGCCGTTCATCAGCCCACATCAGTCCGATATCGCTATCGATCTTGAAGTGTACTTCCTGTTCCTTGCGTTGTGCAAGCTGTTTGATCATGCGCAGGCTGGCCTGACAGACCGAATTCAAATCCACCTTGTTGATATCGAGGGTGATCTGCCCGGCCTCGATCTTTGCCAGGTCGAGAATATCGTTGATGAGCGACAGAAGGTGATGTCCGCTTTCGTTGATGGTGGAAAGATATTTTTGCTGTTTCTCATTGAGCGGACCAGCCACCTGCTCGCTCAGACTTTCAGAGAGTCCGAGGATCGCGTTCAGTGGAGTACGCAATTCGTGGCTCATGTTGGCCAGGAATTCATCCTTGACGCGCAAGGCTCGCGCCAGGTTGGAGTTGGCCCTACTCAGATCCGCGGTGCGTTCCTCTACGCGCCGGGCCAGTTGATTGCGCTCGTCTGCCAGAGCGCTTTCCATCTGCTTGCGTTCCAGGATATCCCAGGCATAGTCGGCGAACCGTTCAACGATATCCAGGTCATGTTGACTGTACTCCTGTGCCTTGTTTCCCACACCGATCAGAGCGACAACCTTTTCATTGCGGGTGATCGGCACCACCATTTCGCGGATTACAGGCGCATGCCCTTCAGGCAACCCCTTCCTCCCCGGAAGGGATTCGAAATCATTGTGGATCACAGATCTCTGCTGGCGGATTGCATCTGCCCATGCGCCGGCTTGCTCCACAGGATAATGCATTCCCTCACCTTCGGCTTTGCAAAATTCGCGCAAGGTTTCAGTGGACCATGCCTGCAATTGGATCGTCATTTCCTCTGCGTCGATAAGATGCAGAAAACCGATATGACTCTCGGTTAACGCTTCGGCATGATTGATCACTTGCTGTAAGACATCCTGCAACGCATGGTCTGTGGAGTAATCGATCAATTCCAGGCGCTTGTGCATCAGGATCTCATCCAACTTTCGGTCAGTGACATCCTTGGCAACCACTGAGACGCCTCGTGCAGAGGGATAGGCATTGATCTCCAGGAAGCGTTTTTGTCCCTTTATGATCGTTTCGATCTCGAATGTTGTCGCCTGTCGATTCTTGAGAACTGCTCTGTAAATATCCTCTCTTCTGATCAGGTCCTCGGATGGACCCCATACTTCCACCATGGATTTTCCGATTGCATCCTCCGCCGGGATGCCTGAGAACATTTCGGACGCCTTGTTCCAATGGGTGTAATGCAGATTATGATCGAGCTCGAACAGGATATCGGTAATGCTGTCTGCCAGTTCGCGATAGTGGGCTTCACTTAACCAAAGCGCTTCCTGTGCCCGCCTGCGTTCGGAGATTTCCTGTTGTGCAGACTGATATAACCGCGCATTTTCAAAGGCAATGGCTGCTTGATTCGCAAGAGTGGCCAGCAGGCGTTCATCCTGTTCGGTGAACGCATCCAGAATCTCGCTTTCTACACTTATTACACCAATGACCTTTTCGCCGACCTTGAGAGGCATATACAGTCCAGACTCGATTCCGCTTTGTGTCGTGACATATTGCGGGTGTTCGTGCACGTGCCCGGTCCGTAGCGGCATTCCTGTTTGGGCGGTCCATCCGCTTAAGCCCTGCCCAACTTTGCTGACCATGGTCTTGAATTGGCGTTCCACTTCCGCCTTTTCCTGCTCTCCCAGCCCCGGCATATTGTAGGCGATCAAATTTAATTCGTTTGTTTCCGGGTCGATCAGGCGGATGGTCACGTGATGCCAGGAGAGATACTGCGCAAAGGTGTGGATGATGTGTTCCCCGACCTCCCTGGGTTCGAGCAATTTCCCCACCGCCAGACCGTTTTCATATAGCACCTGGAGTTCAGTAAGGTAACGCTGAATCTCCATGTCACTTTGTTTGCGTTGAGTGACATCCTGAACCTGGGAAATGAAATACTGTGGTTTCCCTTCAGCATCTTTTACCAGGGAGACGCTCAGGAGCGCCCAGACGATATCTCCCGATTTGTCGAAATATCGTTTCTCCATTTGATAGGCGAGTTTCTCCCCTGCGATCAGTTGTTTGACATTGTCAAGGTCCATCTCAAGGTCATCGGGATGGGTGAGCTCCTGGAAGGTTTTGGTCATTAATTCCTGTGTTGTATATCCCAGTAACTGACAAAGTGCCTGGTTAACCTTCACCAGCTTCCCATCCAATGATACGAGGGCAACACCGATCGGCGCGAACTCGAAGGCGCTGCCGAATCGAGCTTCACTCTCGCGCAGAGCTTCCTCCGCATGCTTGCGCTCGGTGATATCTGCCACGATTCCAGTCACGCGAACGATATGTGACGGCCCATCAAAGATGGGAAAGGCACGGTCCCAAATCCAACGGATGGAGCCGTCGGGGCGCATGATGCGGTATTCCATTTCCGTTTTTTCCCCTCGCTTTTGTTTCTCCATGTTCGCAATGACCAATGGGAGATCGTCTGCCACGATGCTATTCAGGAATGCGTTCGGGGTATTGACCATATACTCGTCTGAGCGTCCCCAAATGCCCTCAATGGCAGGGCTGAAATAGAGATCCTTGCCGGTTTCCGCATCCGTGATCCAGAACGCCTCTTCGATGTTGGTCGCCAACTGACGAAAGCGTTCCTCCGAGACACGCAGTTCCTGTTCAGCGCGTTTGCGCTCTGTGATATCCGTCACAGTAATATAGACCTTCGAAAAGTCCTGTTCGTATCCTGGCGCTACCGACCACTTAACGCTGATCTCAAGAGGTTCATGGTTCATCGTTTCGTCGGTACCATCCCAACTATTGCTTGTTTTTCCCTCTGCAATCGCGATGAAATCATTTCGATTGTGTTCCCGTTCTCCCTGGCTAAAATCCCCATTGGTACCATCGAGAAGTTCTGTTTTGCTTGTTGCGTGGTACATCTGTATGCCCGCATTGTTAACATCAAGGACCGTAATCATCCTGCTGAATTCCTCTACAATTTCGGGATGAGAATCAAAGTATGTATGGAAATCGGTAACCCCCTGTTTCTTTAATGAATCGATGTGTTCCTTGACATAAGAGAAATCGGCCTCCCAAATCGAAACCGGTGAATTTTCGAATATGGTGCGATATCGTTGTTCGCTTTCGCGCAGAGCCTTCTCAACCAGCTTGCGTTCCGCGATTTCTTTCTGTGCCTGCTGCAGTAGGCGGGCGTTCTGGATTGCGATCGCGGCCTGATTGGCAAAGGCCTTCAGACGTTCCGCATGAATGGGTGTGAAAAATCCAACGGTTTCGCTGTCCAGTAGAATGAATCCAATGGACTCTCCGTAAATAGATATCGGAGCGCCAACGTTTGAGCGCAGCCGATCGGTAACTGACAACATCTTCCAGCCATCAAACGAGTGCGTGTCGGAAATAATGACGGGCTGCCCGGTCTCAAGTATCTTTTGCAGGTTTTTTGTTTCAGCCGTGCGAAGTTCAACGCTCATGATTTCGTCGCCAAAGCCAAGTCTTTCGTATCCGTGTTCACGAACTACACGTGTGTATTCCCCGTCTATCAGCATGATCGTGGCAGCATCATGTGGAACGACTCGCCCGACGGCGGCCAGAATGTGATCCAAAACGTCTCCATACTCAAGGGTGCTGTTCAGCGTCTCGGCGGTATCGCGCAGAGCTTCTGCTAGAGTACGTTGTTCCCGCTCAGCAGATTCTGCGTGTTTACGTTCAGTAATATCACGGTCGATACCCAACACCATGGTCCGCTCACCCAACTGGATCAAACTTGTGGAGACCTCGATTGGAAAGGATGTTCCATCTTTGTGAACGTGTATGGTCTCATAACGCAAAACACCACTGGATCGAATCTTTCTTAAATACTCCTGACGACTTTCCAATGAGTCATGCTCGGCATTGATGATGTCAATAGGTTTGCCTATCAACTCCTCGCGCGAATAGCCATTCATTACGCACGCCGCTGAATTGCAATCAACAATCGTCCATTCATCATGCGGATCGATGAGCATGATGGCATCTGGTGATGCTTCGAACAGTGTGTGGAATTGCGCAGAACTCTCCATTTGAGCTAGTTCTGCCATGACACGTGGCGTTATGTTCTCGTGCGCCAGGATTGTCCATTTGTGTTCACCATCATCAAAACAGGTGATATGTACAACAAACCAGCGCTTTTCCTGTGGGCTGTGACAGGCATACTCTACCGACGCTTCTTCTTTTTTGCCAGCAGATACTTCTCTGATGGTGGTTACTACCTGCTGCGCCACGTCTGCGTCTGGCCCAATGACGGATTCGCAAATGTCCAGATAGTTCATGCCGACATAATTACCGTGATCTTTCCAGCCATTTTGTTCGCCGAAGTTTTGCCATGCCTTATTCACCTGAATAACAGTTCCATGCTCATCCAGAATGGCAATGTGTGCAGAAAGGGAGTTTTGCACACCTTGTAGGAATTCTCTGGCAGTGCTTAGTTCCTTGTCAGCTCGCTTTCGTTCAACGGCCAGAGCGATCTGCGATGCAATGGATGCAAGGAAATCCTTATCGTGTTCTGAGTAACGGTTGGGATTTTCGTAATCCTGTACTGCAATGACCCCGATGGTTCCACTGGATGTCTTGAGCGGCACCCCGAGCCAGGAAGCCGAGTTTGTTCCGATCAATTCGACTTCACCACGCTCCGCAAGTTCATTAAACAGATTTTGATTGAGAAGTAGCGGTTCGCCTGAGCGATACACATAAGATGTAATACTTTTTTCAAGCCTGGACGGCGGTGCAGGTGGATCGAAACGGTCCACTGTATAGATCTCTTCAAACAGACCTGTAGCTGGGTCATGCAGTACAACAAAGAAGTTCTCTGCGTAGATCACACGCCCAATGGCAGTATGCAGGAGCTTTACGAATTCGTTCAGGTCCTTTGTTTGGGCGAGACCCTGCATGATTTCCAATAGAGTTTGCCGCTCAACTTCGGTCCGTTTACGTTCTGTAATATCACGCCCGATGCCTACAAGTCCGATCACATGGTCTTCCTGATTCCGAAGCGGGATCTTTGTTGTCAGAATGGAGACGAGATTGCCATTAGGGTCGAGCCCGGGTTCTTCAAAATTAATAACAGGTTGTCCCGACTCCAATACAGTTTTGTCCAACTGCCAGAATGGCTCTGCCAGTTCGGGTGGATAAGTCTCGAAATCTGTCTTGCCAATGACCTCTTCCATGGTTTTGGCACCGGATGACATCCAATCTGCGGTATTGGAGAGGGTCTTGCGTCCCTCGGCATCCATCACATAGACGCGATCGGGAAGATTGTCGATCAGGGTTCGCAGGAGGTTGCGTTCCTCTCGAAGCGTTTCATCGGCCTGCTTTTGTGGCGTGATATCCCGGTAATTGATGACAACAGCCCCTACGCTCGGTTCATCGAGCATGTTGGTGGCTTTCGCCTCGATCCATTTCCATGAACCATCATTGTGTCTCAACCGGAATATGCCTCGTTGCTGATTTCCCGGCACCTGTACCACTTTTTGAAACAATTCCTGGGTCCATGCCATATCGTCGGGATGCATCAGTTCGAAGATGTTTCGAGCCAGGAATTCATCATGCTGGTATCCAAGAATGGTGTTGAAGGACTGATTTTCCCATAACAGGATTCCGTCTTTTGTCAGCAGGGAAATATTATCCATCGCGTTTTCGATCAGCGCACGGAACCGCTTTTCATTCTCTACCAGTTTTTGATCTGCCAGATTCTTTTCGATCAATACCTGTCGTTCTTCCAGCGCATGGAGTACCGCCGTCCCCAGACGTTTGATGTTGTCCTTGAGAACGTAATTCGACGCCCCTGCCTTCATGCAATCCACGGCAGTATCTTCGCTGATGGACCCCGTCCAGATGATCAGTGGGGTGAAGGGCGAATGTTCCCGCGCTAATTTCAGCGCATTCATACCGTCGAAATGCGGCAGGTAGTAATCAGAGAGGATAATGTCAGGCTTGAACGCATCAAGGGCGGCTAGATAATCTGTTTGCGCCTCAACACGTTTGAATTCACAAGGGTGCACAGACTTGAGAATCTCGCGCCGTGCAAGCTCGTAATCATGGATATGATCTTCGACTATAAGGATACGGGTGATTTCATTCATACGTTCTGTCCTGCGTGAAACTAACGGCTTGTTGTTAATGAGGAGCGTGATTCGCCATCATCCAGTACATGCCGAGCCGGGTCATGGCTTCAATAAATGAGTCGAAATGTACTGGTTTGATCACATAACTGTTTGCGCCAAGCTTATAGGCTTTGCTGATATCCGGGTTTTCAGCCGAAGATGTAACGATGACCACAGGGATGGCTCGCATACGTTCATTGGTTTTAATGGTACTCAGCACTTCCAACCCATCGATGCGCGGGAGTTTGATATCGAGCAGGATCACCTTTGGCAAGTCGTCCATATTGCGACCTGCATATTGACCGCGCGTGAAGAGAAAATCGAGCGCTTCCACACCATCCTCCACGTGGATGAGGTGATCGGCAAGATGCATTTTCTTTAAAGCGCGAATGATCAACTCTGCATCGCGCGGATTGTCTTCGACAAGCAGGATATCGATGTCGCTCATATCGTCTCCTTTTCACGCGGCAGGGCAAAATAAAAGGTCGCGCCTTTGCCTGCCTCCCCTTCCGCCCAAACACGGCCGCCATGACGCTGCACGATGCGTTGGACGATGGCAAGCCCCACGCCTGTGCCTTCGAATTCATCTTCACTGTGCAGGCGCTGAAATACGCCGAATAGTTTATCTACATACTGAATATCGAATCCCGCCCCGTTATCGCGGATACAGTAGACGAGTTCCTTGTCGCTTCGTTTGGTGGATATTTCGATGACTGCCCGTTCCTTCTTCGCCGTGAACTTGATCGCGTTGGAAATGAGATTGACCCAAACCTGATGAAGGAGCGCCGGGTCGCCGAATGCCGGTGGCAGTTTCCCGACCGAGAAGTCGATCTGTGTCCGTTGTTCTTCGCGGGTCAGCTCACCATACACAGAGAACGCAAGCGCCTTCATATCTACACGCGTGGTTTGCATCTCTTTGCGGCTCAACCGTGAGAATGATAACAAATCATCGATGAGCTTTCCCATGCGCTGCGCTTCCGATGTGATCACATCGCAAACGCGCTGCCCTTCAGCATCCAGCGCAGAGGCGTAATCCTCCATAAGGATGCGAGCGTACCCACTAATGGCACGCAGGGGTGCGCGCAGGTCATGCGACACCGAATACGAAAAGGCTTCCAGTTCCTTGTTGGCGGCCCGCAATTGGGCTGTGCGCTCGATGACACGTTCCTCAAGCATCTCATTGAGCTGGTGCACTTCCTCCTCTGCCCGCTTGCGCTCGGTGATGTCTGTGGAAAGGATGAAAATTCCCTCAGGCACCGGCTGGATGCTCAGTTCGAACCATCCCACGCTGCCGTCGGGGAACTGGAACCGGTTTTCCATGCGCGTCGAAGTTCGTTGTTCCATGCAGGTGCGCAGAACTGTGAAGAGCTCGGTTTGGTCAATGCCAGGGAACATTTCCATCATGGTGTGCCCCAATAGTTCCTGAGACTCGTGCCTGCCCTGGGCGGCAACTACTTCGTTCACATATATATATCGCCATTCAAAATCAACGATCTGACAACCTTCCATCATGGTGTCGAGTACACGGTGGTAACGTGCTTCGCTCTCGAGGGCATCGGCTTCGGCTTGCTTTCGCCTGGTGATATCGTGGTTGACACTGACGATAAAGGGGATATTTCCGCCTGTTCCGGGCATGGTGACCGTATGTGTTTCCACAAAGAACCTTGTTCCATCCTTGCGCAATTGAGTGACCTCAGCTGAAAATTCGCCGGTCTCGTTCAGTTGCCGAAGAACTTTCTCGCGGGTAGTATCGAAGAATTGAGTCTGTAGAAAATCCTCCCCTCTTCTGCCAATGACATCCTCGGCCTTCCAGCCGTACATCTGTTCAGCAGCAAGATTCCACGAGCTTATCAGAAGGTTCTCGTCGGCTGCAATGACGGCATCGTTGATGTGTTGAAGAATGCTGGCCTGGTAGGCGATTTCCTTCTCTGCCTTCTTGCGCTCTGTAATATCCTGCGCTGTGGCAACGCGATAGAACAATTCCCCATCGTCCCCGCGCACGCTGACAACGTCCATTTGCACAGGAAATGTGGATCCATCCCTGCGGATCATGTTTGCTTCGAATTGGGAGTGCCCCATTCGGTCTGCATGCTGCACGCTCTGACGAACATGGTCATGATCAGATGCAGCATATAACCCGAGAATCGACGAGCCGACAATATCATCCACGCGAGCCTTGTGCAACGATGCAAACGCAGAATTACACAACACGATACGGTTGGTATCCGGATCACCCAGGGCAATTCCATGGGCGCAGTGTTCGAAGGCATCTGCCCATTGGCGAAGTTCCAACTCCTCCTGTTTGCGCTCTGTAATATCCTGCGCCAGTGCAAAGAATCCCCTTACGTTTCCATTCGTATCTTTATCAGGTACATACGTGGAATGGAAAAAGCGATCCCCCTTGTTTGCGAGATTTGCCTCGATTTCATACTCAACATGTTCACCACTCAACGCCTTGTTTATGTATGGCCGCATTTTTCGGTAGTTCGAATCGCCCACCAAATCGGCAACCTGCCAACCTGTGGCTGTATGCCCGAATAATTCCTCGTACGCCTGGTTGGCAAAAGAGTATCGCTGGTCTGCTCCAACATAGGAGATCAACACCGGCAGGGCGTTTGTCAGCGTGACCAATCGTTCTTCGCTCAGACTGAGTGCCCGGCTGTGTTCCCGGATCAAGAAATAAAGCATGAAAGCTGTGACAATGACATACCCCCAGCCTTTATAAATACTGATCGTTGTCAATGCAGATGGAGTGCTCGCGATCTGCGCCGCGACCCGGTCGGAAAACAGGATCCATAAAGCGCCCGTTAACAAGTAGATGCCTGCGATTCGAAGAGCACCCCAGCCTCGGTTCCCTGTCTGACGTTGAGATGTGTTTCCCATGAATTCTCCTCTTGCGATCTGGATCATTGTCAGTGACTTTACTTATATTGGGCAATTTGTCCGAATTTACTATAAAAAAAAGAAAAATGTCTCCCAAAAAGGATTTTCCTATTGCAGAGTAGATGTGCATATGGGGGGATTCCCTACCTTCAAAGCGGGGTAAATGACGGACCAATAACGGATTTCCTGGTTTAGGTGTATGGGAAGTCGCACAGTAGTTCATGGATAGCCCTGCTAAGAGAAGGGAAGTTCGGATGAAATAATACAGTCATCTTCAAGGTGCCTGTGTGATGAAATTCCTGCTGTCAACCAATATCGGAAAACTTCTGTTGCCGGGGCTCGCCTCGACCTCGCTTCTGTTTGCTTCTGTATTCCATCCTCAGTCTGCGCAGAAACAAGCAGAACCTGCTCCTGCTATTGCATCCCTGAGCGTTGTTCAGGCAGAAGAAATACAGGCACAACAGGTTTTTACAGATTTCACCGTCCCGGCAACGCCACAGCCACCCACGTATGCATTTGGTAACCCCGCTGGTTGTTCACTCAACGCGCCAGTCGGTTCAGCGGTGGAACGCTTGGCAACAGTTCAACAGCAATTGGGGAATATATTGAATCTTTCAGAGAGGCGCCAACTTTATATCTGGAATGGAACGTTGAATTCCATGTTGAACGTGACCGATGACCCGTTTGTATTCGAGTTCACGATCAACGAATTTCAGCCTCCCTATACCTATAAAGCGGATGAAATTGCCACGATCTTTCTCAACCACGGATTCGTGGTCTGGTTCCGGGGATATGGCGATTCGTTTCGCCTTCTGGCGATCCCCGTGATCGACGGAGTGTATGACACTGTGTGGGGAGACTACGTCCGTGCCTATTGGCAGAAAGGCGGCGTTCCCAATGATGACAAGGTCCAGCCGGTGACGAAGAAACTTCCCTGTCATTGGGTGGTGGACCAGGGATTAGTGAGCAGCGAGCAATTGCGCGAAACCTTTGACTTCAATTGGAACATGCCCGATTACGCCACCGAAGGACGCAAGTTCCTGGCATCTACCTGTCGGGAAGCCAACCGTGTTTCGCAAGAGGAGATCGGTTACTGGGACGCCACATCCATGTGTGGCCCGCTTTCGTGGCGGATCGTCAAGGATGCAAACAGTTTCCCGTATCGTATCGGCAACTGGTATTCAAGTGCCACACTGTTCACCCAGGCTAATCCGCGCTGGAATGGACGCCCCTGGATCGGTTTTGATCCTGAGACCTATGACCTCCTTAGCACAGAAAAGCCGATGATGGGCTATGACTTTGCCAGCAATGGCAATCTTTATGCCGGTGACATCGTGTATTCCTATTCCACGCTCTATGCAAAGAACGATGGGCGTTTCGATCATATCTTTATGGTCACCAGCGTGAACTCTGATGGAAGCCGTTCGACCATCACCAATATGGTGCGGAACCATCCCACAGCCGATTGCTCCATACGCGAAGTGACACTCTATACGCCGGGCGACCTTACGACGGGTGTCATCAATTATGAATGGAATAACCACGGTTATGGCAGTACAGGCTCCACCGGTTTCGATGTGCTGCGCTGGAAGTGGATCACGTATCATATTAACGGCCAGCCGATACAGTACACCGTCCGTTGGGGAGACACGCTGGAAACGATCGCTTTTGACTGGAAGGTTTCTCCGCAAAGCATCTTGGACGCGAATCAATTCAACAGTGATGTACAACTGACGCCGGGACAAGTCATTACGCTGCCCGCACCTTGATCTATTTTCATTGCACTGAGCGTTCTTCAGCGATGAAACATTCTACAAGTTATCTCAAAAATGTCACCCTGAGCGGTAGCGAAGGGTCTCTACCACGATAAGCAAGAGACTCTCCCCGGCACCGACCCACCGGGGCGGTGTCGGTCGCAACGAACGCTCCCTCAGAGTGACATAGTGTTTTTGAGATGAGTTCTAATTACTTGATTCAGACTCTGCCGTCGGGCAAGTTTTTCGTATTTATGGCGGTGAATCCCGGCTGCGCGCGAAGCGAAGCACCCTGAGGATGGATTTCTTTGGAAGATATGACATCCATCCATGTGAAAAAAAGGACAGGTGGGGAATAATAAGGTCAACCATAAGATTTTTTGAAAGGTTGACCTTATGTTGAACCAGTTGAGCGAAAGCACGGAAATGTATCTCAAGGCGATGGCTGAGTTGGGGGCGGGCGATGTGGTGGCGGTGGGGCGTCTTGCCGGACGATTGGGCGTGACAAACGTCTCGGCCAACGAGATGGTCCATCGGCTGACGGAGAGCGGGTTGGTTTCGCATACGCCGTATAAAGGTGTGGCATTAACGAAATCGGGAAGGACCGCCGCATGCAATGTGCTGCGCCGTCAACGTCTGTGGGAATGTTTCTTATATGAGCATTTGCATATCGAGTGGGCAAAGTTGTACGAGCTGGCTTGTGCCCTTGAACATGCAACCGCTCCTGAAGTGACCGAAGCACTGGCCGTTTTCCTGGGGGATCCGAAGTTTTGCCCGCGTGGAAACCCCATCCCTTCATCTGACGGTTCTTTGACACCTTTGAACGGAAGCCTGCTTCGCGACGTTCCCGTCGGTTCGACGGCGCGTGTGCTGGCGGTCAATGCCACTGAAACCGATGCGTTGAAGTATTTGCAATCACGCGGCATTCTGCCCGGCTGTGAATTGACAATCGTTGAAGCCGCGCCAATGGAGGGTCCACTGACGCTTCGGGTGGATGACAGGGAAGTGGCACTGGGATTGTTGTTATCTGAATTTGTCATTGTTGAAGTGAAAAACTAACTCATCGTAAAGGGAAAACCATGTCTGAACCTACACAACTTCATCTCTTACGACCCGGTCAACGCGCCCAGATCATGAAGATCAATGCCATCAGCGCCCTGCGCAGACGGTTCATCGAAATGGGGATCGTCAAAGGGGAGACCATTCTGATCGAGCGCCACGCACCGCTGGGTGACCCGATCGAATACCTTATCAAGGGCTATCATCTTGCTCTACGCAAAGAGGAAGCGGCTCAGATCGAAGTCGTTCTGGTGGAATGCTAAATGGCAGATCTGACGATCGCACTGGCTGGGAATCCCAATGCAGGCAAGACCACCATCTTCAACCTGCTGACAGGGCTTCACCAACACACTGGCAACTGGCCTGGCAAAACGGTGGAGAAGAAGGAAGGTGAGTTCGAACATAACGGACTGACCATCAACATCGTGGACCTGCCCGGAACGTACAGCCTCACCGCCTATTCGCCAGAGGAGATCATTGCCCGCGATTACATCATCGAAGAGAAACCGGATGTAGTCATTAACGTGGTCGATGCGACCAACCTAGAACGCAATCTCTATCTCACCGTGCAATTGCTCGAGCTCGATGTTCCCGTGGTAATGGCACTGAATATGACCGATGCGCTGCACAAGGAAGGCGCAAAGATCAATGTTGATGAACTCTCGCAGTTGCTGGGTAACATCCCTGTTGTGCACACCTCCGCAAACCATGGCAAAGGTGTGATTGAGTTGATATCAAAAACGTTGAAGACCGTTAGAAGAAACTAACCGTGTAGACGCTGCGAGTTAAGAAGTTTTCTCAATATCTCTGTGCCTCTGTGGCTAAAAAGATTATGACCATTTCCTCCTCTCTCTTTAAACTGGATTACGGCGGCAAGATCGAACGTGAGATCGCCAGGATGCTTTCAAAGTTCGAAGAATTGAATTTCGATGCTGGTCGTTACTCCAAACGCTGGCTGGCGATCAAGCTCCTCGAAAAGGATGCCGATATTTTGGAACGCGTACGGTCGATGGATGGCGGCGAGGCGATCGTTACGTTTGCGAAGGAACGAGCCGCGCATGTCGAGTCGATGCTTGGGGATGATTTCGATCTCATCACCGCAGACCGCCGCTACGGGTACATCAACGGTATCGTGCGACAGTCTCTGCATCGCCCGCTGGCGGATGGCATCACACTGACCGACCGCATCGATAACATCGTCACGCATAAATGGCTGGGGCTGCCGGTCTTCTTCCTGGTGATGTACATTATTTTCCGGCTTGTGATCGACGTCTCGGCTCCCTTTTTGGATTGGACCGACGCGGTCATCAACGGACCGATTGCCCACTGGCTCTCGCTCCTTCTGGACCTGGTGCAGGTTCCGTCATGGCTGCATTCCCTGCTCATCGACGGGATCGTCGCCGGTGTGGGCGGCGTGCTGGTCTTTGTGCCGGGACTGTTGATCTTGTATTTCTTCCTCGCTCTTTTGGAAGATTCCGGCTACATGTCCCGCGCCGCGTTCGTCATGGATCGCTTCATGCGCATCGTGGGGCTGCACGGCAAATCGTTCATCCCCATGATCCTGGGATTCGGCTGTGCCGTCCCTGCCATCTATGCCACGCGGACGATTGCCAGCCGCCGTGATCGGGTGTTGACAGCTCTGCTTGTTCCGCTCATGTCGTGCTCGGCGCGTCTGCCTGTCTACGTGGTGTTCGGGCTGGCGTTCTTCGGCGCGAAGGCGGGAACGGTCATTTGGGCGATGTATGCGTTGGGCATTGTCGTGGCGATGGTGGCCGGCATGATCTTCACACGGACGATCCTCAAACCAGATGTCACCTCCGCATTCGTGTTGGAGCTGCCTCCATATCGTCAGCCTGCATTGAAGAGCGTGCTCATCCACATGTGGGAGAACACGCGCGAATTCGTGCGCAAGGCAGGCACGACCATCTTGAGCGCTTCCATTATTATGTGGATCCTGTTGAACCTGCCGTGGGGCGTGGTGAATCAGCGTGATTCGTACTTTGGAAAATTCAGCAGTGCGATCTCACCTGTTTTTGTTCCGCTTGGGTTTGGGAATTGGGAGACGGGCGGCGCACTGGTCTCTGGTTTTATGGCGAAAGAGATCGTTGTCAGCACCATGAGCCAGATCTATCTCGGCGATGCAGAAGTAGCCGCGGCTGAACCGACAACATTTGTCGAAGATGTCGCTTCCATCGGGAGTGGATTCGTGGAAGCAATAATAAGTTCCAGCAAGATATTGTTGAGTATTCTCCCCGGCGTGGACCTGGTCGGTCCTGCGGCGCAGAGTGAAGATACATCCCTGGGACTTGCCTTGCGTGACCACTTTTCAACGCTCGGTGCGCTTTCGCTTCTGGTCTTTGTCCTGTTGTATGTCCCATGTGTTGCCACGTTGGGCGCGATCAAGCACGAATTCGGACTGTCCTGGGCGGTTACATCCGCCATCTATCAAACCGTCGTTGCCTGGATCTTTTCGTTCCTCGTCTATCAGGGCGGACTCTTGCTGGGGTTTGGGTAGACCATGTTGTCGCAGCTTGTCACATTGCTGGAAACCAGGGAGAACGGCTTGAGCCTCTCCGAGATCAGCCATGCCATGAACGCGCAGCCATCGGCGGTGATGTCCATGATCGGGTTGCTGGTGCAGAAGGGGAAGCTCGTCGAGATCGGGCCAGATGGGAAGTGCTGTGCAACATGTGGGCTTGAGTCGGAATGTAATTTGTTGAAAGCGAGGGGAAAACGATACATGGCAGCACCACGAAAGCAATGAAATGAAAAGAGCCTGTCATTTGAAAATGACAAGCTCTTTTTTCTACGGCCTGTATACCACTTTCCATAAATGGACCTGCCCATCTGAGCCGCCGGTGGCAAGGAGACCACCGTTGGCGGAGAGGGTCAGGGCTTCGATGCCGCCGGGGGAGACCGTCTCATAATGGGATGTGTAATCGGCTGTGGCATAGAAGCGCAATGTCCCATCACGTGAACCAGCGATCAACGTCGAGCCGTCTGCGGTGAAGGCGAGTCCTTCCACCACATCGGGAAAGTTCCCCAGTTTCATCAGCAGCCTTCCGCTGGGTAGATCCCATATCCAGATGCCGCCTTCGGTGCATTCCGAATTGACAACGGTGATGCACGTCCCTGTGGCCACGGTGGAGCCATTGGGAGAGATGGCAGCTTCGTACACTTGATGCGCGTGGTTCAATGTGAAGACCGTCGAAGCATCGCTCGTCCTCCACACTTGAATATTGCGAGATGTTCCGCCGCCGATAATGGTGCCACCTTTCGGTGAAAACGCCATGGCGGCGATATTGATGAACTCGGGATATCGCATCAACGGACGCCAGGAGCCGACCTGAAAGGTCCAGATCGAGGCGTATTGGATCTGGTTTTGCAGCTCGGCTACTCCACCGACAGCCAGGCTCTGACCATCGGGCGCGAAACTGACGCTGACTGCCTCTCCAGGAAAATCCAGTGACGTAATGAGAGTTTTGTTGCGCCAATCCCAGACTTTAGCGGTCTTGTCGCTGGAAACCGTGGCAAGCAGTTGACCATCGGGTGAGAACGCTGCTCCCCAGACAATACTGGTGTGCCCTTCGAGCGTGCCCAGCAGGCGATTGTTGATCACATCCCACAGTTGAACGACAACGCTGCCGTTGCCGCCGGCCGCCGCAAGGACGGTACCATCGGGCGTGAAGGCAAGTCCGCGCACGATGTCGCCCAAATCATAGTTATCCACGATCTCAAGCATGGAATACGTTCCCTCCTGGATCGAGACTAGGGTTGGTGTTGCCGAGGGGACTTCTAATGTGATGGGAACGAGAGTGGCGGTGGCTGGCAGGGATGTAAAGGTTGGGGGTACAGGAGTGGGTGTGGATAATACTTCCACAGAAAAACTGCAGGCGCTGAGGGCCAGCGCACTGACCGTGAGACCCATCACTACGAGTAGCCCTATCCTTTGTTTCATTCGAGTTCTCTCTTTCCGCCCTCTCGTGGCGTGTCAAACAGGGAATGTCTATAGAACGTTCGAGTCAGGCATACGGTTCCATCAAACGGATGAATTCCTTAGTAACCCCATTTGTGCTGCAACGGCAATCGCCGCGGCACGCGAGTCCACACCCAGTTTGCTGTAAATACTGGCGAGATGGGCTTTGACCGTCCGCTCGGAGATGCCCAATTGAGTGGCGATCTCTTTGCTGCGTTCACCGCGCGCCACAGCGACAAGCACTTCGAGTTCGCGGTCTGTCAGGCTGACCGGCTCGTGTGATTCCGGTTTGATCGTATTCGCCTGTGAAAGTACACGCGCCATGATCTCTGGCTTGAGTAAGGTCTCACCGCGCGCAGCGGCACGAATGGTGTTGAACAGCGTCGTGCGATCTGTGTCTTTTAACAGATAACCGCGTGCGCCTGCTCGAAGTCCGCGGAACATCAATTCATCTTCATTAAAAGTGGTGAGGATGACGACGGCGATCTCGGGTTGATCGCTGCGCAATTTCTCGATGGCGGTCAGACCATCCATGTTGGGCATGCGCAGGTCCATCAAGACGACATCGGGTTTTAACTTTTTGCAGAGGGATATTGCTTCGGCACCATCAGATGCTTCGCCGATAATTTCGAAGTCGTTCTCTGTTTCAAGGATGAGTCGCAATCCCTGGCGGATGATGAGATGATCGTCGGCGATGAGAAGCTTAATCATAACGGTACTTCGATTGTAAGGAGAGTCCCCTTGCTGTTCTGGCTTTGGATGTCAACACTTCCATGTACCAAGCGGACTCGTTCCCGGATTCCCAAAATCCCATAGTGCCCGGAGGGGATGGAAGCCGGGTCAAACCCCACGCCGTCATCTTGTATCGTGACCGTCAGGTTTTCGTCTTTCACCCGAACGGTCACGTCCACGTTGTGAGCCTGGGCGTGATGGACGATGTTGGTGAGACCCTCCGCCACAGCACGAACAACTGTCTCTTTGACGGGGTCAGGCAGCGGCGCGACCGGATCCGCATGGAAGTGGATGGGAATGCCGGTGGCGTCTGCAAAGCGGGAGATTTCCAGGCGCAGGGCTGAGTCCAGATTATCCAAGGAGGGTTGACGGAGGTCGTCAATGACACGGCGCGCGTCGGCAAGCGTGACGCGAGCCTGATCCATCGCATTGCCAATAATGGACTGTGCCTTTTCATTGTGTTGGTTTGTGAGATGGGCATCTGCTGCTTCGAGTTGCAGGATGAGCCCGGCGAGACCTTGCGAGAGCGTATCATGAAGTTCACGTGCCATGCGCTGGCGTTCATTGGCAATGGTCAGGTCTTCGACGCGGGCGGCATATTCGGTGAGCTGCTTGTTGGCTGACTCGAGTTCGGATGCAAGTGCCTGTGCCTTTTCGCGGGCTTCTGCCTGGCGCAGATACATGGTGACGTACATGCCGATAAAGATCACGGTGGGAATGATCGTCAGAAGCCAGTAGGCAGCATTCTCGAGATTGGTGAAGATAATGAAATTGGTCAGCGAGAGGGCAAGAAGATAAATGGTGGAAAGGGCGCTCCAGCGATTGATGCCCAGAAAGCCGATGGTCTCGCCAATGAGCGCCATGTAGAGCCCAAAGACCATGCCCGTGTTGCGCGAGATGTGCGTGATGATGAACGCGAGTAATCCCTGTCCGATGATATAGAAAGCCTTGTGCTTCGATGTTTGAATGATGGGAATTACCAGCCAGTGCAGGGTGATGTGGATCACCATGAGAAGAGTGAAAAGGATGAATAAACCTGGCTGTTGCAGGGAGCGGTTTTGAGCAATGGACAGGATATAGACACCGATGAGTACCAGTGTCATGAAGACAAAAAAGATGCGGTAATCCTGCTCGATTTTGAGGCGTGTTTGAGTTCCCATGATATCCACATTCTATCTGATTACGTGTTTCATGACCATCGGCCGAGCGGACAGTGTACGAACGGACAGTGTCCATTTTCCCAAAGGCACAATTTTGGCCAGGCGTAGAGATGCATATACTGATGCTGGATCGAGACAAGCTGTCCACCTGGACAGGTAAAGACTGAACCAGTGGAAGATGTATATGCAAAGTGATGATCCTATACTGGAACAGACTACAAAAAGGAGAGTCTATGAACGCAATCGAAGTCAACAATCTCAAGAAATCATTCGGTGATTTTCAGGCTGTGCAAGGTGCGTCTTTTTCAGCAGAAGCGGGTGAAGTATTGAGCCTGCTGGGTCCGAACGGTGCCGGGAAGAGCACGACCATCTCGATGCTGTCGGGGCTGCTGGCTCCCACCGATGGCGATGCCTGCATCATGGGACATTCGGTAATGAAGGAGCCTGAAGCCGCGAAGAAAAGTCTCGGTGTGGTTCCGCAGGATATTGCGTTGTATCCCGACCTTTCCGCCCGCGAAAACCTGGTCTTCTGGGGCAAGATGTACGGCTTACGCGGTGCACAGTTGAAGCAGTGTGTGGATGAAGTGCTGGATGTGATCGGTCTCGCCGATCGTCAGAAGGATCACGTCGGAAAATTTTCTGGCGGCATGAAGCGACGCGTCAATATCGGTGCGGCGTTGCTGCACAAGCCTGATGTGGTCATCATGGACGAGCCGACGGTGGGCATTGATCCGCAGTCGCGGCGTCACATTCTCGATAATGTCAAAGAGTTGAATCAAAAGGGCATGACCGTTCTTTACACCACGCACTATATGGAAGAGGCAGCTGAGCTTTCACATCACATTGCGATCATGGACAAGGGTAAAGTGATTGCCCATGGCACGCACGACGAATTGATCAAGATGGTCGGTGAACAGACGCGCATTGACCTCACGCTCAACACCGAAGCTGAGAAAATTCTCGCCGCCTGGAAGGCGACAGATGGCGTGGCGAAGATCGATTCAACAGATGGGAAAGTTACCGCGCTGGTGGACGATTCCAACCGCGTGCTGCCGCGCCTCTTTGATGCTGCATCCAAAGCAGGTGTGCGCATCACGTCTGTGGATATTCAGGAGCCCAATCTCGAAACCGTGTTCCTGCACCTGACGGGACGCGCCTTGCGCGATTGACGATGGTCAGGAGTACCTATGAAAATTTTCGATATTGCTTTCAAAGATTTAACCCGCTCCTTCCGCAGCGTGTTTGCGGTTGGAATGATGGTTATCGCTCCCTTACTGTTGACGGGATTGATCTACTTTGCCTTCGGTGGCATGTCTGGCGGAGACGTGAGCATGACCCCGATTAGCGTGGGCATGGTCAATGCCGATCAGCTTCCAGCCGACAGCGTGCTCGATGTACCGATTGGCGATAACATCCGCTCCATGTTTTTTGATGAGAGCGTGAAATCATGGATTACGGCGGCCGATTATCCCGATGAAGAGTCGGTGCGCGCTGCAGTAGACAAACAGGAGATCGGTGTTGCGATCATCATTCCGAAAAACTTTACCGAACGATACTTAAGTGGCGAGAAGGATACACCTGTATTGATCGTGAGCGATCCCACTTTGTCAATTGGTCCGGCTGTTGTGGAAGACATGGTCACCATGATGGTGGATGGCGTTGACGGAGGCGGCATCGCCATTGAAACGGTTATGGAACGACAGGAGGCGAACGGTATCGAGCCTGACCCAGCGCAGATTCCCGTCTGGATTCAGAAATATGGCGATTGGTATCGCGAATTCCAGCGTGATTTGTTCCATCATCCCGATAGGGCGGCGCTGGTTGTATCCGCTCCATCGGCTGGTGAAGCTGAAACCACCGACCCCATACAAAAGACGATGGGATTGACGATGGCTGGGCAGATGATCTTCTTTGCCTTTTTTACGGGCGCCTATTCGATGATGTCCATTTTGAACGAGTCCGAAGAAGGGACGCTGGCGAGGTTGTTTACCACACCGACGGATCGTACATCCATTCTTACTGGCAAGTTCCTGGCGGTCTTCATCACCGTCATTTTGCAGGGATTGGTCTTGATGGTTGCAGGTCACTTTGCCTTTGGCATCAACTGGGGCGAACCCGCGGCGGCAGCCCTGGCGCTAACGGGGCAGGTTGTTGCATCCACAGGACTTGGTGTGCTGCTCATCTCATTCGTGAAGAGTACGCGTCAGGGCGGACCCGTACTGGGTGGTGGTCTGACGACATTGGGTATGCTCGGTGGCCTGTTCACGGCCAATATGCCTAACGCCATGCCTGCCGCAATGAATATGATCGCCAACTTCACCCCGCAAGGATGGGTTCTCAAGGCCTGGCGAATGGTAATGGACGGCCAATCAGCTGGCGATCTGTGGGTCCCATTCATTGTGTTGGCGGTGATGGGAGTCATCATGTTTGCGATCGGTGCAATGATGTTCAGGAAGCGATTTGCGTAACAAAGTCGGTTCGCCTTCTCGTCGCCAGTTTCCTCATCTTTGACCGATATGTTGACGAGCAGACAAGAAGACAAAATGACCAGGAGACGAAATTATGAGAATACTTGACCTTGCCCTCAAAGATCTTTCACAAATGTTCCGAGACAAACGTTCGCTGCTGTTCCTTGTGGCCATGCCATTGGTGTTCACATTCTTCATGGGGTATGCCTATAGAGCAGGTGCCGATCAAAATGCCGACACCCGCATTCCGTTGGCGGTCATTGACCCGGAGCCGGATGCAGTACTTAACAAGCTATTGAGCGAACGCCTGGGCCTTTCAGAAGACATTCGCATCGAGTCTATGACCGAAGAAGATGCGATGAACGCGCTGTACAAAGGCGATGTTGCCGGGGTGTTGGCCATCCCTCAAGGGTTCAGTGAACAGGCTCAGGCTGGGGATGTCGCGCAGTTGAAACTGATCGCGGATTCAAGCTCTGCACAGGGACAATCCCTGTATCAGTTGCTGCGAGTCCCGGTCTCACGATTAATGAGCGCAGTGCAGATCGCTCACATCGCGGCCGATGTGCAGGGAGATCCATCTGAGTATGCCCCCTCCTTCGATCTGGCATGGAGCAAATGGGATGTCAGTGCGCAGCTGCCATTGGTCAAAACGGAGTTGGCGGTTGCGGAGCAGAAAAACGAAGACTGGACGGGTGGTAATCCGTATAATCAGGCCTCGCCTGGGATCTTGGTGCAGTTTGCCATCTTCGGGCTGGTGACCTCTGCCCAGATTTTGGTACAGGAGAAGAAGTCGCGCACACTGCAGCGTTTGATCACCACTGCGATGAAGCCGTGGGAGATCATTGCCGGACACATGCTGGCGATGCTCACGATCACTTTTTTACAGACCATGATGCTGGTGGTCTTCGGTCAGTGGGTATTGAAGGTGGATTATTTGCGCGAGCCGCTGGCAGTGATGTTGGTGGCGCTCACACTGGGACTATGGGTTTCCTCGATGGGACTCTTGATCGGTGTGATCGCGAAAGAGGAGCAGCAGGTCATTCTGTATGCCATGATCGCCATGTTCCTGTTCTCGGCATTGGGTGGAACGTGGTTCCCGCTTGAAGTCAGCAGCGGAGCGTTCGCCACCATCGGCAAGTTGACTCCGTCTTCGTGGGCGATGACCGGGCTGCAGAATATTCTGATCCGCGGGTTGGGGCTCGAATCGGTCTGGTTGGCGGCAGGAATCCTGTTGGCGTATGCCCTGTTCTTCTTTGTGATCGCGGTCTGGCGGTTTAGGAAGATGGATGCATAAGATCAATTTTTGACTCGAACCACAGAGACACTGGAGATAAATTCCGTGTCTCTGTGTCTTTTGTATCTTCTCTTATGATATGTACAGAGTTTCTGTGAATCCCTATCCATTCGGACAGGGTGAAACCCCTCTATCGCATGAGGCAATGGGCACTTAAAAGCGTATACTAGTTATGGAAATCATAAGGAGGTTTCATATGAACGTTAATCGATCGAGTCTTTTTTGGGGTGTATTGTTGATCGGCGGAGGGATTCTGGCGCTGGCAGATCAACTCGGTTACATTGAAAAATTATCTCCCACACTGTGGATTCTCGTCTTTGCTGCAGTCAGTTTGTTGGGTTTTGTCAGCTATGCCATGAGCGGTTGGACGCAATGGGGCTGGCTCTTCCCAGCGGGCGTTTTCGGTGGGCTGGCCGTGATCATTGCCCTTGCCACTAATAATGTAGATACGGCCGCCGTAGGTTCCCCTCTTTTCTTTGGTTTGCTCATTCCATTTGCAGCGGCGTATCTGACCGACCGCACACGGAACTGGTGGGCATTAATCCCTGGTGGAGTGATGTTGTTCCTGGCGCTGACCACCTTATTGGTGGATTCGGTCGGTGGAGAATGGGTGGGAGCGATGTTCCTGCTCCTGTTCGGGCTCGCATTTCTGGCGGTCTATTTCAACAACCAGACCCGTACCTGGGCACTGCTCGTTGCCTATATCTTCGGGGTCTTGAGCATTGCCCCGATGCTGGCTGCCTTCGGTGATGTGGCTGCCTATTTTGGAACGGTCTTCTTCCTGGCTGTAGCGTTGCCGTTCTATGTAGTCTACGTCCGTTCTGCCGAAAATTGGTGGGCGATCATCCCTGCTGGTGTCATGACCGTATTGGCTGTGGTTGCCACTCTCGGAATTGCCGGGGTGCTCAACAGCGCCACCGGTGGCGGATACGGTTTTGCGATTCTGCTGGCTGGGTTGGCGGTCACCTTCGCTGTGATCTGGTTCCGGCACGAAAAATCGTGGGCGAAGGTCGTTGCCATCGTTCTTGGCCTGACAGCCATTGCTTCTGTGTTCTTCGTTAGCTACTACGAAGTTTATTGGCCGGTGGTACTCATCCTAGGTGGTATCTATCTTTTCTATACAGCTCTGCGCAAACCGAAGACGGTGTAACCGACTATCCAATTGGACAGGTAAAAACTCTCCCAGTGATGGGGGAGTTTTTGTTTCCCTGCCTGTAAGATGAACGAGATGTGGAACCAAATTGACAGTATTGCGTAGGTATAGTGATGAAAAACACAAATGAGAGCCCGGGACTCGCTCCCTCCATTACAAAAGCGGCCAGCGAACAGACGTATTACACGATCCGTTATCTGGTGGATTCAGATCGGGTCGCGGACGCCTATCGGGCCTATGCCTATTTCCGTTGGGTGGATGACTCCCTCGACGCGGGACCCATTTCAAACGGCGAACGAAGCGCTTTTATCGAGCGGCAAAAGTCCATTTTGGAGATGTGTTATCGGGGCGAATCGCCTCGTGACGCAGACATCCATGAAGAAATGCTAGTTGAACTCATCCGGCATGAAACAGAGAAGAGCAGCGGATTGCAATGTTATCTCCGTAATATGATGGGCGTGATGGATTTCGATGCGAAACGGCGTGGACGACTGATCTCGCAACTGGAGTTGAACGAGTACACACGCCTGCTGGCCAGTGCTGTGACCGAGGCGATGCATTACTTTGTCGGTCATTGTTGTTATTCACCGCACAATGAAACCCGTTACCTGGCAGTGACTGCCGCCCATGTCACACACATGCTGCGCGACACGTTCGATGATATTCAGGCGGGCTACTTCAACATACCACGCGAAGTGCTGGAAACGAACCATATTTCCCCGAACGATGTGCATAGTGACGCGTATCGCACCTGGGTGAAAAGCAGGGTGCAACTGGCGCGCAAGTACTTCCAGACAGGCCGTGACTATTTGAGCCGGGTACAAAACCCGCGCTGCAGATTGGCGGGGTATGCGTACACGGCTCGTTTTGAATGGCTGTTGAATACGTTCGAGCGGGAAGGCTATTTGCTTCGCCCTCAATATGAAGAGCGGAAAAGCATTCGAACGGGGTCGCGCATGATGATATCCACACTCGCTTCAATGATGCATTGGCGTGGTGCAGAGCAGGGCGAAAAAATTCATGTCGTTGCGAGAGGCGATAGCCCCGAAGCAATCTCCCATTAAACGTGATTGCCATGTTGAAGAGAGTAAATCATTTAGAAAGAGATTGCTTTGCCAGCAAACGGCTCGCAACGATATAAATAAAGAGAGAAACCATGAAATCAAAATCAGTCATCGTCATTGGTGCAGGGATCGGCGGTATCGTCGCCGCGACTCATCTGGCGCAACATGGATTCAAGGTCACAGTGGTCGAGAAGAATTCGCATGCTGGTGGTCGCTGCGACCGCATCAGCCGCGAGGGACATCACTTCGATACCGGTCCGACATTGTTGGTGATGCCCTTGCTATATGAAGCGGAATTTCAAGCGCTGGGTGCTTCCATGCGTGAACGGCTCGACCTGCAGCGCGTGGACCCAACCTATCATCTTGTTTTCGACGATGGCAGTAAGCTCGCGCTGACATCGGACATGAAGTCGATGCAGGAGCAGCTCGAAAAATTCGAACCGGGAAGTTTCGACGGTCTGCTGCGTTATATGACCGAAGGACATCGTCATTACCACCTTGGTATCGAGCGGCTGGTCAACCGTGATTTTCGCAAAGCGTCTGAGTTCTTTACGCTTAAGAATATTCCGCTTGTCCATCAACTCAAGCCGCTGTCGAATCATTATAAGAACATGTCGGCATATTTCGACGAT
>CAZKSG010000040.1:0-28820 GCA_964555335.1 uncultured Anaerolinea sp. | reverse complement strand
GTCCGCCCATTGGCCACGTCCCAGGGTTCCAACGGCATTGGCGCCATCTTTTGTAGCGGAGAAGAGAACCTTATCGTAGTTCACCTGGGCATCATCGCTGGAGTCAAAGAGATAGGCATTCAATCCATATTTATCCGTTCCAAAGTCGAGGACGCGCAGGCGCATCTCTTTGGCCGGGCTGTAGGATTGAGGCACGTTGGTCCAACCAGATGCGTCCACGGGATCGGCGCCTGCAAAGGGAGCCTGTCCCGCAAAGCCGGCCGGGTGATCAAATTGAAGTCCGAAAGAAGCTATAAAGTTTGGCAGGTCAGTGGGGCTAATATAATTTGTAGCTACACCACGACCAGAAAGGAAGGTTATGTAATCTACGGTCGGGCCTTTGATGACGCCAACACGTCCACCCGCCCATTCGATCTGTGCGACCTTTTTGCCACCGCGTTCAGCGGCTTGCGCCAGCGTTTCTGCCTGAACTACGCCATTGTCAAATGCTGTGGTACGGTTGGCAAATGGAGCTCCATTAATATGAAATGTGTTATTTGTGGAACCGTGGACACCAGGCCACGCACCGGTCGCCAGGCTGTACCAGCCAGCACCGGTGTTCGGAGGCGCCTGAGTCAACAACCCGCCATCACTCGCCCGGACGCCGTTCTTGATCAACTGATTCATGTTTGGCATCGAGTTGGGGGCAATGAACTCAACGATATCCTGGCGCATTCCATCGGCTGCAAAAAAGATGACTTGTTCCCCACTTGGATCACTTAGTGTAGAAGGCACGGTGGGCGCCGCCAGTGCGCCAGCCGGCATGATAAACATCGACAAGATCAACAGGCTAGAAATCAGACGAAGCAAAGACGCATGATAGGACATGCCGCCTCGTCGAGCAACGCCGGAATTGGACATAATCATTCTCTCCTCTGGAAACTTGGTATACGACCGAACTGCAAGCACGGGCAGATGCGCAGTCGCTCCTCGTAATATCGATGATATTTTGCCCATCACCTCCACCTTTTTTCCACAATGTATTAAGGTAAATATCTCTTTTGATTGGGTGCGATGACAACCGGAATGATTACCAAGTTTATTCTAATCATCCAATTAGTAGAAGTCAACGCATTTAGGTTATCAGTTTGTTGTTGAAACATTAAAGATGGTTACATCTGAACAAGTTGTCTGATCACTTCTGGTTGGAGATGATCAATCCAACACCGACAAGTAATCCCCCAAACAGAAACAGCGGAGTAATCGATTCATGCAGAAACAACCAACCCAGGAGAGTCCCCACAACCGGCTGTGCAAAGAACGTCAGCGAGGCGAGACTGGCATCCACGTAGGCAAAAGCTGTATTCCACAGGACCATCGCCAGCGCCGTGGAAATGATCCCGATAAAGAGCACGCCTCCTACTACGCCGATCGTGATCTGTCCCACCCCAACCGTGGATAACTCCCATACGCCCGCGGGAATGGAGATCGGCAAACCACCAAGGAAGGCCAGCATACTAAACATCAATACATCGGTATCCTGTGTCACCTTCCGCACAAGAACAGAATATAGCGCCCACGTGATTGCCGCACCAATGAGGAAGATGTTTCCGAGAAAGAGGTCCGGGTCAAGTTGAGCCGAGCGCGGGTCGATGACAGCCAATACCCCAAGAGTCGCAAGGAATAATGCAAGCAACCGACGCCCAGTGATCCGCTCCTTAAGCAGCAACCACGCGAAGATCAACACGAATGCTGGGGTCGCCGATGTGACGAGCGATCCGTTCGCATCGGTGGACAATTTCGTCCCCAAGAATTGCATGCTCAACGAGATGCCATAACCCATAAAACCCACACCCAACACCTGTGTAACTTGTTTCCCGGAGATTGCGGGAAAACCCTTCGCGAGAAGAAAGATCAACAGTGTAGTCGCCCCCAAAACAAGACGTAATGCCACCAATGTAAACGGCGGAATAACATCAAGTACAACTTTACTTACCACATACATCCCACCCCAGATGCCCGCAGCTCCGAGACCACAAAGAAGCCCAATGAAGGTTTTGTTATTCATAAGGCGGCGATTATACCTGTATTATGCGGCAGCCACTCAAGGATGTGACTGCCACGTTTAATCCTCATACAATTTAGAATGCCTCATTCTTTTGATTTCCCCGCGTTGTTTCTTTTCCATCAACCGTTTTTGTTTTGAAGCAGCGGTCGGTCTTGTTTTCGTGCGTTTCTTTGGCTTTTTGAACGCGCGTTGTACAAGTTCCACAAATCGTTTCAACGCATCTTCGCGGTTCTGTTCCTGCGTTCGGAACTTTTTCGCATCGATCAACAATTCGCCATCGCCGGTCAATTTGGTCCCGGCAATCTTTCTCAAACGCTCTTTTACGTCTTCCGGTAACAAAGAACGAGCTACATCAAAGCGCAATTGCACCGCAGTGGCCACCTTATTCACGTTCTGTCCACCCGGCCCAGATGCGCGGACAAAGGTGAGTTGCAGGTCATTTTCATCAACGGAAAAGGTTGGTGTGATCTCAATCATCATAAAAGTATACCTGAAAGAAAACCCCTCTCGTTGGGGGAGAGGGGCAAAAGGTGATGGAGAAATTCCCGCTAGAACATCAAAGCATTGACCTTGTCGATCATATCGCGTGTTGGTCGCAGGTCCGTTTCTTCGAGGCGATTGAGGGGTGTGTCTACAAGATTATACATATCGGTTAATGAGGGCTTGTTCGTTTCGATATAGATCAAGCCTGTGGTAAGCCAGTTATTCTGATGAGCTTCCTCCAGAATTCGCATCGCTTCGAAGCGATTGGTCGGGTTGTAGTCCTTCTCGAGGTTCTTTAGGACCACAACCGAACCATCATGCATCGACACCTCACGGATCTCGCCTTCCTTCATTTCCTCTTCGAGGATGATCTCATTGCGAGGCGCGATATAGGTAATGTCATGCAATGGCTCTTCATGGTCCTTGCCCCACGCATAGGAGTGATAGGCATTGTCCTGGTTGTTGAAGGTCACGCATGGGCTGATGATATCGAGCACAGCGATGCCATTGTGTGCCATGGCCGCCTTGAGCAATTCCTTCACCTGCTTGGGATTGCCAGCGAACGAACGCGCAACGAACGTGGCATTCGAGGCAAGCGCCTCCATGCAGATATCAACAGGCATGTACTGATTTGCACCCTGCTTTTTGAGGCTCAATCCCTTTTCAGCGGTTGCCGAAAACTGGCCCTTGGTAAGTCCGTATACCCCGTTGTTTTCCACGATGTAGACCATGTTTACATTGCGGCGCATGACATGCTTGAACTGTCCCATGCCGATGCTGGCAGAGTCGCCATCGCCAGAAACGCCAACGCCCTTCAGGGTGTGATCGCCAAATAACGCACCAGTTGCGATTGAAGGCATGCGTCCATGGAGGCTGTTGAAGCCAAACGAACGGTTGAGAAAATAAGTGGGACTCTTGCTTGAACAACCGATACCGCTGAATTTGACCACCTTCTCAGGCACAACGTTCAGTTCGTACATCGCGCTGATGATCTGGTTCGAGATCGAGTTGTGTCCGCAGCCCTGGCACAGAGTGCTCGGGTTTCCGCGGTAATCATTTTTTGCAAGGCCGGCAAGATTCACATTCGCATTTGCGGGTGCGCCAGCCATGGGGAGTGGTTGAGTCATTTAATAGCTCCTTTCGATCTCTTACTTCTTCCTGGATGTCTTCTTCGCGACAGCTTTACCAGTCTTGGACGTGATTTTCTTCGCCATCTTGACGGTAGCCCTTTTAGCCGGCGCCTTCGCAGACTTGGATTTGGCTGCTGTTGATTTCGCTGTTGCCGTGCTCCTGCCTTTTCCGCTCTCTTTCGTCGGGGCAACATACTTTGCAAGAATGCCTTCGCGCACCCATCGGGCGGCGGCCGGCAGACCATCCCCATGCGCCACAGACTTAAAGTTCGGGGCCTTCTGCGGGTAATCGATCGTCAGGATCTGGTTCATCTGTCCATCACGGTTCATCTCGACAACGAAGACCTGATCGTACTTGTTGACGAAATCAGTCACTTCTTGTGTGAATGGCAACGCACGAATGCGAAGGAAATCAGCCTTGATACCATGTTGTATTTCAAGTTGGTGCATAGCTTCGAGAATGGCGGCTTCTGTTGAACCAAAACCGATAATGCCCACTGTGGCACCCGGGGTGGCATGAAGTACAGGTGCAGGTACATACTTGCGGGCAGTCTGGTGTTTCTTCTTCAGGCGGTCCATATTCTTGAGCCACATACCCGCATCTTCGCTGTAACGCGCATTCTCATCATGACCCGTGCCACGAGTGAAATATGCGCTCAATGGGTTTGTGTTTCCCGGCACAGTGCGATAGGCGATACCGTCACCGTCCTTATCCAGATAGCGTCCCCAATTGCCTTTCAACTCTTCCAGGTCTTTTTCCCAGATGATCTTGCCACGGTCCATCGGTGTGTTGGGATACTCAAAAGGCTTGCTCATCCACTGGTTCATTCCCATATCGAGGTCACTCAACACGAACACTGGGGTCTGAACACGCTCGGCAATGTCAAAGGCTTTCCAGCCGAATTCGAAACACTCACTTACATCGCCTGGCAACAGGATCACAGAGTCTGAGTCACCATGACCGATAAAATTCGTAAAGGTCAGATCGCCTTGTGATGTACGGGTCGGCAGACCGGTGGACGGACCGATACGCTGCACATCCCAGATCACCACAGGCACTTCGGCGTAGTATGCCAGTCCGGCAAATTCCGTCATCAAGCTCAAGCCTGGCCCAGATGTGGACGTCATCGAGCGGAGTCCGCTCCAGCCTGCACCCACAGCCATACCGAGCGCAGCGAGTTCGTCCTCCGCCTGCACCACGGCATACGTGTGTTTGCCATCTTCGCGCGTACGCAAAGTGGGCAGATAATCATTAAGCGCTTCTGCAAGAGAGGATGCCGGAGTAATGGGATACCAGGCCGCGAATTGGACACCACCAAAAACGGAACCAATGGCTCCGGCGGTATTTCCGTCTGCCATGATCAATCCCTGGGTCTTATCCATTTGCTCAAGGTAGAAGGCATCCTTTTTCTCAAGGTTGGCTTTCGCCCATTCGGCGCCCGCTTTGACCGTGTTGAAGTTCATATCGATCGGCTTCTGTTTGCCCTTGAAATGGAACTGTAGGGCAGCCTGTATCGCGTCGATATCAAGTCCAATCATCTGCGAAAGCACGCCCACATACACCATATTCCCCACGAGGTCACGAAAATCAGCGGGCACATTCGGGTCATTGCGCACGATCTGCTTGACCGGCATCGGGTAAATGGCAATGTCTGCGCGAGTGATCGGTTGTTTGATATCGTCAGCGTAGAAAAAAGCTCCACCTGGCGCGACAGATGCAAGATCCCGCACAAAGGAATCGGGATTCATCGCCACGACAACTTCCTGTTCTTCACGCCTGGCGATGAACCCATCCTTGTTGGCGCGAATGGTGTACCACGTCGGCAGGCCTTGAATGTTCGAAGGGAACAGGTTCTTGCCTGAGACAGGGATACCCATCTTGAAGATCGCACGCAGGATGGTGTTGTTGGCCGTTGAACTGCCTGAGCCGTTCTTGGTGCCAACGGTGATCGAAAAATCGTTCACTACTTTATTCATGAGACTCCTCATTCGTTATGGATTCGCGGTTCCTTACGCGCTTCCAAATTTATGATCGTTGATACAAAAGGTCAGTATGAGCCACCAAGGCTTCATACCCGGCCTTGTAATCTCCAACACAAATCGCATCCACCATTTTTTGATGGTAGCGCCAGACTTCCTGTAAATACTCGTAGCCACCGGCAAACACATTCAACCCCACGGTTTCGTATGCATCCCAATACGCCTCAAGGATGCCGGTCACGAATGGGTTTTCGAGACGGCTATAGATCAATAAATGTAAATTGCGATGTTCTTCATGCGGGACTTGAATTTGCGCACCGCGCAGTTTTTCCCATGCGTGTGTCATCAGTGCTTGCAATTCCTGTTTATCTGTTTCGGTCAACTTCTCGACGGCCTGATACCAAAATGCAGACTCAACATTCTTTCGCAGGTCAGAATACTTACGGAAGTGATCGTCGTCCAAAGCCAACGCATACTGGAGGCTTTGCCGAACAGCCGGAGCAAAAGAGTATTCGCGTCGCCTCGTCCCAAGCCGTGGGCGGACCTCCACCAAACCGAGCGCGCGCGCCACTTCCAGTTGTTCCCGAAGCGTTGCCAGGCTGACGCGCAACTCCACACTCAGATCCTTGAGCGACGGGAGTCCATTTTCCACTTCCTTGTGTGAGGCAAGGTAGCGCATAAATTCAGAAATATCAGGGGAAAGACGTTCTCTAAGCATATATATGATTAATCTGATAAATCTATTTTATTATCTTTCAGCAAAAAAGTCAATACGGTACACAAAGGGATAAAAGAGCCTGCCTAAAATGGCAGGCTACAAAACGTCACATTCCTAACAACGACATTTCGTGTTTGAGGGTCGACTCTAACCCCTCTGTAAGAGGGCGCGGGGAATAACCCAGGAAACGTCTCGCTTTGCCGTTATCCCCCCAATACGTTGCACCAGCTAAAACCCTTAACGCTTCTGATGTGTAGATCTCAGGCAGGATCGCATCGAATGGTTTTACCAATGTAGCCAAAACTTTGAGAATACGAGGAGATACAAGCATTGGCATGGGTTTTCCAGTAATATGATGAGCTAACTTAAAAGCGTCTTCATACGTACTGACTTCGCCAGCAATAATATAAGTTTCACCGGCAACACCCTTTTCCATCGCCAGAATGTGTCCGCGGGCTGTATCTTCCACATGTGACCAGCAGATTCCTGCCTGGGTGGGAATCATCGGCAGCTTGCCAGTTAGATAATCGATCAATGTACGGCGCAGGACAGACGTGTCACCGGGACCATAAATTCCGCCCGGCATGACGATCACAAGGGGAAGCCCTTGCGCGATGAATCGTTTTGCGATCTCATGGGCGGCAGCTTTCGTTCGATCATATTCGCTAAGATGCCTGCCCGTGAAATGATATGATTCGTTCTTCAATTCCCCATGTGTATCCGAGTTAATGGCGAGCGTGCTGGTATAAACACCCTTTGCAACACGAAGCTCCTGCATCAGTTCCAGGACATTACGTGTGCCCTGTATATTTACTTTTTCGCCATCGCTTTTATCACGGGTACCGATCTTGTACCAACCCGCCACATGATACACGCCATCCACACCCTGCATTCCCTCACGCATGGACTCTTTATCGGTGACATCGCCCTGGAACAATTTGATCCCCAGGCTTTGGAGCTCGCTGGCTTTGTGAGTGTCTCTCACCAGGGCATGAACCTCATGACCATCCTGCCTTAGTTGCCTGGCCAAAACGTTCCCTAGAAAACCTGTCGCTCCGGTAATGAAATAGTTCATGACAAATTCTCCAAGAATTTCAGATTGAAAAAACAACATGCCACCTTAAGAACGATGAGGGGTGACATGCTGCCGTTTATTTCCACAAATCAAGTTTACTATTTTGCGTTTTCGTCCATCAGAGCGTGGATCTCATCCAGCAGTTTTTGGATCTCCAGCCGTTCGTTGATGGATTGATGGAGGGAAACCATAAACGCAGGTTTCTCCTCTTCAGGCAATGTCTCCAGGAGATGTTCTGCACGCGTGATCTGCGTGTTCTTCTGAATGAGTTTTGTCTCGAGCCGCTTTCGATACTGGGTATAGAATTCTGTCTCGTCGAGCGGCGTCTGCGCCGACGTGGTTCCCATCTTTACCAGCTTTTCGATGGCAGGCAGAAACTCTTCAAAATTCACCGGCTTTTCGATGAACTGGATCACACCCAGGGTGAGAGCGAATGATTTATCTTCTGGTGTCACGTACGTTGCTGAAAGAAATACCACCGGGATATCACGTGTATCTGGATTAAGGCGCAATCGGTGGACAAGACTGAAACCGTCCATTTGCGGCATCAGGATATCCGTAATGATCACATCCGGACGTTCCTTCTGGATGACATCCAGCGCTTCATTCCCATTGCGCGCTGTGACAACACGATAACCCTTAAAAGTCAGGGTCGTATCCAGCAGACGCAAAATATCGGAATTGTCCTCGACGACAAGCAGATAGCCTTTTTGATTGTCCATGATTGAATTGTATCACCTTGACTATTAGGGCACCACTGGCGTGGGTGGTGGCAGATCGGTTGGTGGAGGATCCGTGGGCGGGGGTGCAGGAGTATTGGTAGGAGGGGGCTCGTTCGTAGCCGTTGGAGGCGGCTCCGTTGCTATAGTAGGCACAGGAGTAAGTGTAAAGGGAGGAATACTTGTTAGCGTAACCTTTACCGTTGGTATTGAGGTTGAAGTTAAGGTTGGAATGGGCGTTTTTGTGGGAACGGGATTGAACGGTGAGTCGCCGCCAGTTGGTGTTGCCGTAAATGGGATCAATGTGTAGGTTGCTGTTGCTGTACGCGTGCTGATACTTGTACCTGTGGCCGTAATCGTCGGTGTAAATGTCAAAGTAAACGTAGGCGTGGATGTTGGGAGCAGAATCTGTGTGGGTCCGAACGCGAACAAGGCATTGACGGTCAACGCCGCAGCAGTCTTCAATCCACTAATCTCGGGATCATTCGTAGCCAACGACTTGATCTCGGCAGCCGTCGGTGGTGTGGGGTCGAAGAATGCCATCGCATAGACCATCCAGATTAAGCTGAAACAGATCGTGACAGCCAGAAATGCCTGCAATGGAACGGCAAACTCCCGAAGTCGCATACCTGCTATCCTTTCTTTCCAACAGTGAAGGATGCTGGTATACAAAGCTGACAGACGTTTTGCAAGTTTCGAGAACCCATCATAGAAATTATGCCACAATTCTACCGAGAATATCTAATTAATTATGAAGTTGTACCCGGGACTCAACATGCTCGTTTCAGCTATGTCTTACCAATTGCAACAACCGATTTTCCACATCTTCCCAGCGGGCGGCAAGGTCCACGCTTTCGATACAAATGACATGTCCCTGCAGCAGGACGCGCTCCGACAGTCTCACCGACGAGACAGGGTACAGGAGAATCCCCATGGCGCTTCCATACGCAGCCGACAGTTGTTCCTGCGACCTGAGATAGGCATACAACTGATAGAGGTGCGACGAGTCGTAGACCGGCTTTCCCCACTGATTTTCCACCAAGCTTGCCGCTGTGAACTTTGTATCCAAAATAATGATTCGCCCGGTCACATGTTCCTGCAAGACAAGATCTGGGATCATGGACGGCAAATATTCGTTCACTTCTTGTGCATGCCAGTCGAGTCGAGTTTGCGCAAGAACATCCCAATCTTTGAGATGCGTCCGATAAAAATTCGCAACAAATCGCTCATATACACGATGAAGGATCAACACATCTTTATCAATCTGAGGCAGGGGATGGATTCCATCTGTTTCGAGCGGCATCTGCCGCATCAGGATCAATTCACAAACGGAGAGCATGAGGCGATAGTCATTATCGTTCTGCACGAGGATCTGCCTGCGAATGGCTTCTAGATTCAACTCGATAAACTCCACCCCATCTAATGTACGGACCATCCATCTCAGCTTGTGACGAAGCTCATCAGCTTCTACCTTGCCCGTACCAAACTCCCCCACCAGCACCAATCTCGCCAGCGTACTTCGGATGATCTGATTACGAAGCTCATTGACACCGTATTGTTGAAAATCGCAAATCGCTTCACCATGCGTAAATGTTTGTTGCTTCACGCTTTCGGCAAAGTCAACACGCCCACGCACTGCACGCAGTCGTTCGGATGCTGGAACATATCCCCTTCCCGGACCGATTCGCATCCGCTGCTGGACCAATCGCATTAGCACAATGGCAAGCAAGGCATCCAATGAAGGCGCCGATTCCACATCTCCCGTCACGGCTTGATTCCGCGACGAGGGCATATTCCATGCATACATTAACATATGCCACAAATTGCGGATGGGGATTCCGTATTCAGTAGAATCGACAAGAGATCGGGAATTGGACATCTATTTTACAGAGACAGTAGACGCCGGATAACTATGCCAGTAGTCTGGCTTCTATCTCTTCCACTTTTCTGGGATTATCAAACCAATATTCTTTCAATAACGGTACGATTTCTGTACGGATAATGCCGCGATACCAATGGATATCGAGCCCGGCAAAATTGTCCCCTCGTGGTGTGAAGTAGCTATGCCCAATCTGATAATTCGCGCCAAGCAAGGAATCGTTTTTGATCTGACGGTTAAGCTCGGACATTCGCTGGGCGATCAAATCGACCAACTCCGGTTTCATGGATCGTTCCAATAACCAATGACGGAATTGCAAACTTTCATACTGCGGTTCCAGCGTGACGAACACAAATCGGCGGCGCAGGGCATAATCCATGATGGCAAGAGAACGGTCCGCCAGATTCATCAAACCGATCAGATACAGGTTCTGTGGGACATAGAACCGCGGCTCATCTGACGAGCGATAGAGCAATGGCACTGCAAAATCAGGTCCGCGCTTATCCGCTTCGATCAGCATCAGCAACTCACCGAAGATCAGACTCAGGTTGCCGCGGTTGATCTCGTCAATGATGAACACATACTCTCGATCTGGGTCGTTGATGGCCTTTTGGCAAAAAGTATGGAAGACACCGTTTTGTATCCCAAAGCTTCCACCTTTATTTTCCAGGGGACGATAGCCGCGCACAAAATCATCATACGAATACGATTGATGGAATTGGACCATCTCCAGGCGCTCGTTATCGATTTCCTTCATCAATGCGTAGGCCAGCTTGCGGGCAAGGAACGTTTTTCCAACACCGGGCGGACCCTGCAGGATCATCGCCTTCTTCGATTCCAGTCTCCCCAGAATTTGCTCAATTTCCTCTTCCGCCAAAAATACACCCGATGCAACCAGATCATCTGCGCTGTAAGGTTTACGAGTCTTCCCGGTGTCACCTTCCACCCCTTCGTCCACGGTTGCACCGTTCTGCACATGTTTCAGGAACCAATCATAATCCTGCGTTTTGCCCAGCCAGACAAAGTCTCGGAGACGTTCAGCAAATTCCTTAAATCGGTAACTCACATCGGTGCGTAAACGCCAGATCGTTTTGCGATTGGTGAAAAAATACCAGGTCCTCTCCTCGAAGTTTGGGGACCACTCCACTTCGACTGTTCTGCCATCGTTGCGATTGGCAACAATGGTCCCGGTTGCCTTGATGGTCATGCGCGAGACAGTCAAGCTGCGCCCATCAAAGGGCAATCCTTTGCGTTGTGTTGAGACGGTCTTAATGGCGATCTTATCGTTGACACGCATCGAGAATACGTCTGTTGCAGCACGGTTTTGGTCTCCGTTTTCCCAGATACCTTCCTCCAGAAACCGCTCCGTTTGATCTGACGGATCCGTCTCATCCCAATTGGCGCCAACCAACCAATAATTGATTCCACCCCAGGCTCTGTATTCCGCCTCTTTCGACTCGGCGATCTGCCGCGCCCGGTTGTTTTCGGCTCCCCATGCAGAAAGTGAAATCTCGGGAAAGGATCTTCCTTCTTCCCGAACATTTTGGATGGTCTCTGCATAAAAGTTCGAATTCAAACCGCCATCCGGCAGACGAATACCCAGCCAGGAACGGTTCGTTTGATCCAAACTCAGAAACGTATGCGGGCGAATCCAAAACAATCCCATAGTCAGGTTCACATTGGTCTGTTTGACCGTCAACGCGTCGTCGAATGCCTGCAGAAATTCTGTGTTTTCCAATGGAGCTGCCGAAAGCGCAAGATGAAACACTCTCCATAACTTCCGCACATCGTCCACGCGACGTGAAGGCTGCGAAGAGAAGAACCACGATTTCATGTTGTTGAGCACAGGCACACCATTAAGGTCCTCCGGCAACTCATTCTGCAATGCAAAAAAGGATTTGACCTGCTTCAAAATCAAAAGTCGCTGGTCGTACCCAATACGACGATTGAACACGCCAAAGAATGTAAAAGGGTCGATCTCCCGCAGTAATGTACGTGCGCCATTCTCATTCTTATCGTGCAGAGGCGTGATCACAAAGCCCTGTACTCGCAACTCTTCCAAAAAGGAGATCAATTCATCCTGTCTTGTTTCCCACCTTGTCAGCTCATTTGCCAGTTCCTGGTAGAAAGGTATCCAAGTAAAGTTTCTATCCATGTTTGAATTGTAGCATAGATGAAATGAGCAAATGTCTCGTTCTACATGCAGCAGATGAAACTGCTTTATCAGGAACTTTCCAAGAACTTTATCGTCCTATCTTCATAGAAATAGAATTACGGAGAAGAAAAAGATGAAAAGAGCAGCGTTTACCATATTAATACTTGTGCTATGGCTGGCATCATGTCAATCCCCGCAAGACACGCCTGTGGAAATTGCCCCCCCTACCCAGACCAATATTCCTGTGACAGGGACCCCGCTTCCTGCCGCGCCGACTGAGTCTCCCGTTGCCGAAGGGAAGCTTCCTGCCCCGCCGTTCTCTGCCCAAGTCTACATCAGCGAAACGGGCGGATTCGCCCTTGACTACCCCGATTCCTGGACGGTGAGTGAAACCGTCGTGGGACCTCGCGGCACACAGATCCAATTCCTATCGTCGCCCGAGCTTGCCGAAGCTGCGACGATCCCTGCCGGGAGTACACGCGTTTCAGCAGTCATCTATCAATGGGACCCGAAGAACGACCTCGATGCCTACGTTGAACAACGCAAAACCGCCTGGGAAGCATCCGGTTTTACCATTCTCGATGAACAACCCATAACCCTAGAATTGGGCTTGCCTGCCGTCTTATTTACAGTACAAGCAGCTGAGTCTCAGGTGGTGTACCTTGTCGCCGCATTACAGGACCAATACCTCGTTATCAGCGGTGAAGGTGATCTGGAACTCGCCAGACAGATCATGGAACGTGTTCGTCCCATCTCACAATAACAAAAAACGCAGGTGACGGTCATTTAGACCGTCACCTGCGTTTGCATCTTGTTTTCTTTACAGTCCCTGCAAGAACCTTGTACTGAACTCTTCATCCATTTTTACAAGCGTTTGCCCGATATCTTGCGGCATGAAAACATAACGATCTGTGAAGCCGGGATTGAATTCCATTTCTTCATTCAATGATTTATATTGCAACAAATATTTTCTAGGGTGGAAATTCAACCCAACCCTGTTCCAACTCAACAACTTTTCGATTTGATGTTTCACATCCACCTGCCACGAATCGCTTACCGTGGCAAACCATTCTGAGCCAAACACATACACCCACGGCAGCGACGGACGATCTCGCTCGGTCATGTTCAACAGATCGCCAAAACCTTCTTCATATACTGGAGCATACCCCAGGTCTAGAAAATGATCGTGATCCTGCAAAAATTCCCGGTGCTCCTTTTTCGAAAGATACATCTTGACGCCTACATAATAACTTTGGATCGCGGCTTTCCGGCTGATATCCCCATAACCGATATGCAGCAAATCAGGAACCGTGTCCTTATGGGGAAACTGCAATTCCAGTTCTTCGACGTTTTCACGTAGTCCTGCCATCGGATAGCAAGACCCAACCCGGCCGAACACAACTGGGGGACGTTGTTCAAATGTCTTTTGTAATGGAATCTGACAGAAGTAGTTTTTCGCCACCCATTCCACATCTGCCACGGGTATAAGTTGTGGCAGGAAATAGGCAAGCGATTCCTCCACTTCCCTCATCGTAATGTCGCCCAATCCGCGGTATTTGTCCGTTTTCGACTGCTTTGGCGGTTCATCACGATGGTCACCGGCATCCTGATCGCCTCCCGCAGGTGAATTGTCGCCTCGGCGGACAAAATGGTCCCTACGCGGTTCTTCATTCCCAGTTTGGATGAAACGGGGCAGAAGAGAAAACCGCCGTAGGGAAAGATCAAGTGCCATCTTTGGTATTAAGGATACAACGTTTTCCAGTTCCACGCAACGTGGTTTTGAGTAAAAAGAAAACCCCGACATGATTCTGTCGGGGTTATGGAGATCAGGAAGAGTAAGCGGTTACATACCCGTCATATAGGCCAGACCGACGGTGCCGGGACCTGTGTTAGCGCCCACAGCAGGGCTGACTGCCGCAAAAACCGATTCAACAGGATGCACAAGTGGAGTGATCTTGTCGAGCATGAGTTTCGCATCCGCTTCAGAGTCGGCATGTAGGGTAGCCAAACGAACAGGCGACTTGCCAGCACATCTCTCCACCACCAATTCCACGACGCGATCCAATGCTTTGCCGCGCGTGCGAACCCGTTCCACAGGTTCGACGCGCCCACCTTCCACGGTCAGAACGGGCTTGAGATTGAGGGCTGTTCCGAGGAAGCGTTGAGCTCCTCCGATGCGTCCGCCGCGGTGAAGGAATTCCAGAGTATCCACAGTGAGGAACACGCCCACATGAGAACGGGACTCTTCTGCAAGCTTCTTGCACTCAGCAAGTGAAGCCCCATCCATCGCGGCACGAGCGACGTGAAGAGCCATGAATCCCATCGCCATGGCTGTCGTCTCCGAGTCAATAAAGTCCACTTTTTCCTTGCCGCTGGCTAACTGCTCCCGCCCAAGGACGGCCGATTGGTATGTACCAGAGAGCTTCGCGGAGAGGAAAATGCCCAGCACATCGTATCCCTGCTCGATCAGCGTACTGAATGCCTTGTGCATATTCACCACAGACGCCTGAGACGTGGACGGCATCACCTTGGCCGTGCGCAAACGAGTGTAGAACTGATCCGGCGTGATCGTGACATCATCTTCGTACGTTTGTCCCTCCCAGATCACCACCTGCGGGACAACCGTGATCGGATACTTATCACGAATATCCCTTGGAATATAGGAGGTACTATCGGTTACAAGTGCTACTTTTCCCATGATTGCTCCTTATTTTGGGTGGATTCGGTTCATTTGTAGTTGTATTAACCCCACGATAAGTTACTAGGATACGAATTGTTAGGTATAATACTCGAGCAATAGAATTGACTTTGGTTGTACCATCGAGGAGCCTGCTTTGGCCTTTAACCCGATCAACTGGCTTTTGGGCCTGTTTTCACTGGATATAGCAATAGACTTGGGGACCGCCAACACCCTGGTAAATGTGCGGGGCAAGGGAATTGTGATCAATGAACCCTCCTGGGTGACGATCGACAAGAGACTGCGACAGCCGTTAGCCATTGGACTGGAAGCCAAGGAGATGATGGGCCGCACACCCAGCAATGTTGCGGTGATTCGTCCCCTGCGGGACGGTGTGATCTCAGAGTTCGATATTACCCAGGTGATGTTGGAGTATTTCATTGGACGTGTGCATGAACAGAGCGTGGTGCCACTGCCGCGTCCGCGCGTGGTGGTGGGCATTCCCACCGGCGTGACAGAAGTGGAAAAGCGCGCTGTCTATGACGCTGTGATGGCTTCAGGGGCGCGAGCCGCCTATTTGATCGAAGAACCGATCGCGGCTGCGTTGGGAGCCGGGCTTCCCGTCCAAGATATCAAAGGCAGCATGGTTGTGGATATCGGCGGTGGTACCACAGAGGTCGCCGTGATGTCGATGAGCGGCGTGGTTGCATCCCGTTCACTGCGCGTGGCTGGCGATGAAATGGATCAGGATATCGTCCAGTATCTGCGCAACAAATATAACCTGCTGATCGGCGAAGGCATTGCCGAACAGATCAAATGGAAGATCGGTTCCGCTTATCCATTGCAGCCTGAAAAGACGATGGAAGTGCGCGGTCGGAATCTCGTCACCGGTCTGCCAGAGAGCATTGAAATTTCTTCGGTCGAAATGCGTGAAGCATTGGCTGGATCTGTGCAGGTGATCGTGGATACGATCCGTGATGCACTGGATGAGATTCCACCTGAGATCGTGGCAGACTTAATGGATATCGGTATCTGCCTCGCAGGCGGTGGCGGTCTGTTACAGGGACTTGCCGATCGTCTCACCGACGAACTACGATTACGCGTCTGGGTCGCGGAAGACCCGCTTACCTGTGTGGCACGCGGCGCTGGCATGGTCTTTGAAGATTTCGATACGCTGAGCCGCTACCTGGTAGGCTTGGAACGCGGAAGCACACGTCACAGTGTGTGATATGATCCGTTGCCATTGAACGCAATGGCTGGTTGTACACCTATACATGAGAAACTTATTTTCACGTACGCTTCAGACAACGATCATCTTTTTGATCGTGGGGGGAGTGATGGCGCTGGCGCTTGGAGGCTACTTTAGTTCCGCCTCCAATGTATTCACAGGATCTTTGGTTAATTTACAAACATGGTTCTCCACTCGCTTCGTAGCAGTGCAGGATTTTTTAACTGCGCCACGCGACATGGCGGCACTTCGCCAGCGTAACGCAGAATTGGAATCTGAGGTAGCCGACTTGCAGGCGCAGGTGATTCAGCTGCAACAAGAAGTAGGCGAAACACAGATTCTTGCAGCCCTGGTGGATTTCTCCCGTGCCAACCCAGAGAATACCTATCGCGCTGCAGCGGTCATCGGTCGGGACCCGAGTCCTTTCCTCCATTATGTGATCATCAACCGCGGCTCGAACGATGGCATCCTGCGCGGCATGCCGGTTGTCACCGATCAAGGATTGGTTGGGCGCATCGATGCAGTAATTGCAGATGCGGCGCGTGTCCAACTGGTCACTGACCCGGCTTCGCTGGTGAACGTCCGCCTCCAGAATGCAGAAGTGGAAGCGACATTGAGCGGATCCGTTACAGGCGATGTGACACTTGACCAGATCCCACAGGATACAGCTCTCGAACCGGGCGATCTTGTCCTTACATCTGGCTTGGGTGGAGGGTACCCTCCCGACTTGATCGTCGGACAGGTGGTCAACATTCGCGCGCGTGATTTCGATCTCTTCCAACAGGCCACTGTTCAACCCGTGGTAGACTTTAACCGCCTGCAGATCGTGCTGGTCATCGTCAACTTCAAACCGGTGGATTTTTCCCCGTTGATTCCCGTCCCCTAGGCAGCAACTTCCTTAAGCTGGATGATATTCGCATGAGTTTCAATATTCTCTATCAAGATTCACACTGTATTTTCGTGGGGTTGCGGTACTAGAATGCGAAATCTCATTGCAGCACCGGTCATCGTTCTTGCTGTGATCCTGCAATCGGCCATGATCAGCCGGATCTATTTGCTCTCCGGCGTTGCGGATCTGCCACTCGTGATGCTGACCGCATGGGCATTGCAGGAGGATGTCGATTCAGCCTGGCACTGGGCTGCCGCGATGGGACTTATGGTAGGCTTCGTCTCAGGCATTCCCTGGTTCGTGCCCGTCATCGGTTATCTGATGATCGTGGCACTCGCTCAAGCGTTACAAAAACGAGTATGGCAGGCTCCATTGCTGGCCATGTTCACTGTGACGTTTCTGGGAACCATCATTATCAATCTATTATCGTTCGCTGTTCTTCGTGTTTCGGGTGTCGTCATGCCTATCGAAGATGTACTCGGTTTACTGATATTGCCAGGTGTGTTATTGAATATGTTGCTCGCCATTCCCGTATATGCAGTGATGCGTGACCTGGCGCGATGGGTTTATCCCACCCCGGAGGTTGAATGAGTTCAGAATCTTCAAATAAATTCCAGGTACCGCTCTGGCGTACATTGATCGTATACGCGATCCTGGTTCTTGTGGTAGGGGTGATCATCTCACGGTTGTTCAACTTGCAGGTTTTCGATCAACAAACATGGACCGTGCAAGCGGTCGACAACTACACCAACGAACTTAGTGAGCCAGCCGCGCGCGGCATTATTTACGACCGCAATGGTTATATATTGGCGCGCAATGTGGCATCCTACAACGTTGTCATCACGCCTGCCAGCCTGCCCGATGATGATGCCGATATTCAGCGCATCTATCGCGAAGTCTCAGACCTGACCGGCGTCCCTGCTGGTGGACCGGTAACCGATGAAACGCTCGAAAACGCAAAACTATATTCAGCATGTGTTCCAGGTCCCAGTATTGCAGATATGGTCGCCCTTGGTGATTCGCTTGCTCCGTATACGCCGGTGCGAATCAGTTGCAGCATCAGTGAGGAGCTGGCCCGTGTGATCAGCGAAAAGTCAGTGGATTGGCCGGGCGTTTCGGTGGAGATCGATCCGATCCGTGAATATCCTACCGGCTCATTAACTGCCAATATCGTTGGGTTCCTGGGTCCGATCCCCGCAGCACTCGAAGGGAGTTACGAAGCCCGCGGCTTTGTTCTGAACCGGGACAAGATCGGCTATGCAGGTGTAGAGACATCTCTCGACGACCTGCTCCTTGGAATAAACGGCAAACGTGTTGTACAAGTGGATGTGGCAGGACAGGAATTGCGCAATCTCGAGCCGCCGATTCCATCTGTGCCCGGCAACAACGTCATGTTGACCATTGACACGCGTCTGCAAAAAATTGCTGAAGCATCGCTCGTTGAAGAGATCAAGTACTGGGATACATTCTTCGGATACACGCGCATCTCCAGCGGCATTGTGATCGCCATGAATCCCAAAACGGGCGAGATCCTGGCAATGGTATCTTATCCGACGTATGAAAACAATCGAATGGCGCGATTCATTCCAGGATATTACTACCAACAACTGAGTGAAGACCCACGCCGTCCGTTGGTAAATAACGCCATTTCCGCAGAATTCCCTCCGGGCTCGGTGTTCAAACTTTCAACAGCAACCGGCGCCTACAACGAAGGTGTCATCAACGCGAGTAAGATCGTGGAAACGCCAGGCAAACTCGTCTTATGTGAACGCTTCCGTCCTACAGATCCTTGCACCGCCAACAATTCGCGTGACTTCGTAGATTGGATCTACGAACGTAACGGAGTGATCAACGAAGCGGGTTTTGGCTCACTTGATTTCTTTCATTGCATTGCCTATTCAAGCAACGTATGCTTCTACAAACTAGGCGGTGGCTTTAAAGATGAGATTCCCGAAGGGTTGGGCATCTTCCGCTTGCGCGAATATGCTCGTGCATTAGGCTATGATCAGAAATCAGGCATTGAGCTTCCCGGTGAAGAAAATGGATTGATCCCATCTCCGCAATGGAAACGCATCAACACGGGCGAGAACTGGTCAACGGGCGACACATACATCGCCAGTGTGGGTCAGGGATATGTGCTCGGCACGCCACTACAAATTTTGATGTCGGGCGCTACGATTGCCAATCGAGGCAAGCTGATGCAGCCCACCGTCGTCCGCGAAGTGCAGGATAGTGAGGGACGAACCATCCCGGTCTGGTTCGACCCGAGCGATTTCACTTCTTATATCGTTAAGGAAGAGGTCAACTCACGCGGTGAACCAGTACGCAAATGGATTAACGCGTCTGATCCAACGAAGGTCCGTTCAACTCCTCCCAAAGGGAGTTACCAGATCTCGCCGTTCGTGCCCAACATGAAATGGGACATTACGAAGACTCCCATGATCAAAGAGTTCAACTGTGAGGCAGGGTACTGCGACGAGACAGGAAAGTTGAAAATCGTTGAACCTTCCACGGTCGAAGCTGTGAGGCAGGGAACGCGCTTGGCTGTCACAGAGAATCCACTTGGCACACTATATAAAATATTCAATCAGACGTATCCAATTCCAATAGCCGTTGCGGGCAAAACAGGCACGGCTGAATATTGTGATGACGTAGCCCGTAAAGCCAACAAATGCCAGTTCGGCGCCTGGCCCACCCACGCGTGGACATTGGCATACGCGCCGTATGATGATCCGGAAATCATCGTGGTTGCCTTTGCCTACAACGGTGGTGAAGGCGGTACGGTTGCAGCGCCGGTGGTGGCACGTGTGATCCAGGCTTATTTCGAACTCAAATCCATCGATCTTGCTGCACAGAGCGGCAACGGCGGCGGATAAAGCGCTATTCCTTCATGCTATAATTTGTCATTCGATGAACGAGTCCAACCCATCCATTCAGATCAAAGGATTGCGCGACGGACTGCTCGTCTCGTTGGATGATGCGCCGTGGGATGAGCAACTCTCTCTATTGATCTCGCAGGTCGATGCACAGCCATCCTTCTTTCAAGGAGCTCGTCTCGCATTGGATGTGGCGAGTCAGGTTCTGCGAGTCAACGAATTGGTGCAACTGCGCGACGCGCTTTCTGAACGCGGCATCTCCTTGTGGGCGATCCTCAGCGAATCGCCGACAACTGAAAACACTGCACAACTTTTGGGTTTGGCAACTCGGATCTCCAAACCCCGCCCGGAAGAGTCCCGTCAGTTTTCAGTGAATGACCTCGGTGAAGAGACTGCCATGTTTCTCAGCCGCACGCTTCGTTCAGGCACACGTATCGAGTTTTCAGGTCATGTCGTGGTGATGGGCGATGTCAATCCTGGAGCGGAGATCATCGCCGATGGGAATGTGATCATTTGGGGACGGTTGCGTGGATTGGTCCATGCAGGTGCAAAAGGGAATCGAACTGCTGTGATCTGCGCGCTCGACCTCTCCCCTACACAACTGCGCATCGCCGATGAAGTCTCAGCCACATTGAAGCCGCAGGAACATCCCAGGCCTGAAATGGCGCGCATCAATGAAGATGGAAAATTACAGGCCGAGTTCTGGTCTTCAGGATAAATCTTGTTTTGACTGGACAGCACATCGCTGCTCCATTATTTCTTGTCACAGGAAAAATGTATGCCTGCAACAGTGATTACCATTACATCAGGAAAAGGCGGCGTCGGCAAGACAACCGCTGTGGCAAACCTTGCCGTTGCTCTCGCATCAGACGGTGCGAAAGTGGTCTGCATCGATGGCGATATCGGACTTCGCAATCTCGATGTGATCCTGGGACTTGAAAATCGCATCGTCTATGACATCGTGGATGTGATCGAAGGTCGCTGCCGATTGAAGCAGGCAATGATCCGCGATAAGAAACTGCCCGAGTTGTATCTTATTCCGGCCGCCCAGACACGCGACAAGAACGCCGTCTCCCCCAGCGACATGAACCGGCTCATCAAGGAGTTGAGACCAGATTACGATTTTGTTCTGATCGACTCTCCCGCAGGCATCGAGCGTGGGTTCCGCAACTCGATTGCTGCAGCAGACCGCGTGATCGTGGTCACCAATCCCGAAGTGTCGGCAGTGCGCGATGCAGACCGCGTCATCGGTATTTTGGAAGCGGAGGAAAAAGGTCCAGCCGCGTTGATCATCAACCGCTTGAACCCTGCACTCGTGAAAAATCACGATATGCTCTCCCCCGATGATGTCCTTGACCTGCTGGCTGTGGAATTGATCGGCATCGTCCCTGAAGATGAAAACGTCATCATCGGTTCCAATCGGGGCGCACCCGTAGCGTTCGACACAAAGAGTCGGGCCGGACAGGCCTTCCGCAATATCGCAAAACGATTGCGAGGTGAAAAAGTGCCTTTCATGGATCTCGACCACCAGGAAGGACTCTGGCAGCGCATTCAACGATTGACGGGGAGGAAATGACATGAGTTTCTTTGACCGTTTATTCGGCAGAAAGAACAGCGCAGACAGCGCCAAGGAACGCCTGCAGCTGGTCCTCATCCACGATCGCACGGATCTGACGCCAGCCGAACTGGATTCTCTTAAAGATGATCTGATCAACACAATCTCGCGCCATGTGGAGATCGAGCCTGAATCCGTACAGATCGGTGTGGAACATGATGGACGTTCCCAGCGTCTGGTAGCTGATATCCCCATCAAGAGTGCAGCACGCCGCCGGACGAGAAAGTCAAGCAAGTAGCCTTCCCGTATGCTTAGAGACATCTCATGGCGATATTTTGACTTCTGGCTCCTTGGCGCAGTTGTTCTGGCAACTGCGTTCGGCACCACCATGATCCGCTCCGCTGTAGCAGGAAATGAAGTCCTTCAACCGCTTATCAATCGTCAAATCTATTTTGCTCTTCTTGGCGTGGTCGTCATCTTCGTTGTGGCCGCCATTGACTACCGCTACTGGATGGCGTTGTACCGTCCGATGTATGCGGTGATCCTCGTGTTCCTGATCACACTTACCGGTTTTGGTCAGACTGCCTTTGGTGCTCAACGCTGGTTTCAGGTTGGTGTGCTGTTCCTGCAACCAACAGAGTTCGCCAAGATCGTGGCAATATTGGTGCTGGCGCGTTATTTCGATGCAGTTGAGAATCGTCCGCGTGATATCCGTTGGCTGATAGGTGCTGTCCTTTGGGCATCAGGTATTATCGTGTTGATTCTGCTGCAACCAAACTTAAGTAACGTGGTTGTGCTCTCCGTGATCCTGGGAATGATGTTATGGTTCAACGGCATGCAGATCAAGCACATGATCGTGATCGGCGCGATCGGCGCTCTTGGATTGGGAACCGTGGTTGGACTCACCGCAGTCGGTGTCCGTATTCCGTTTCTGCAAGAATATCAACAACAACGTATCGCCAACTTCATCCTGCCTGATGAAAATGCAACTTTCGGTGCGACGTATAATGTGCAGCAGGCGCTCATCGCCATCGGCTCAGGTGGACTATTCGGCAAGGGATATGGTCATGGCACGCAGACGCAGCTCCGCTTCTTGAAAGTGCGCCATACAGACTTTATCTTCTCCGCCGTCTCGGAAGAGTTTGGGCTGATCGGGGCTCTGCTCGTCATTGTGATCATCATACTTATCATATGGAGGTGCTTGCGCGCTGCGCAAAAGGCACGGGATGTGGCCGGCATGAGCATTGCGTATGGTGTGGCCACTCTGATCTTCTTTCAAGGGATGGTCAACATCGGCGTAAACCTGAACATCGTGCCTGTGTCGGGCCTGCCGTTGCCATTCATCAGTTATGGCGGCAGCGGTCTAACATCCCTGATGCTGGGCATTGGACTCGTGGAAAGCGTTGCCATGCGACACAGGCAATTGGAATTCTAGTTTTGAAATAATATGATGGTCACGACCATCGAAGTAAATTGGGAGATACACCTTGAACACCGTCAAACCAGCCCGCACACGCATGGCGCCCTCACCCACTGGACGTTTCCACCTTGGAAGCGCACGCACAGCGCTCTTTGATTATTTGCTTGCCCGCAAAACTGGCGGACAGTTCATCTTGCGTCTGGAAGACACTGACCAGAAACGCTTCGTGCCCGGTTCCGAAGAAGAAATCATACAGAGCCTGGAATGGCTGGGAATTACACCCGATGAAAGCTTCGCCCATGGAGGCAAATACGGCCCCTATCGACAGACTGAACGACGCGAAATTTATCAGCACTATGCCAAACAACTTGTAGACATGGGACATGCCTATCCATGTTTTTGCACACCTGAGAGATTGGACAAGATGCGTAAGGAGCAGGAAGCGCAAAAAGTGGACCGTGTCAAATATGATGGGTTATGCCGCAAACTCGACCCTGATGAAGCTGCGAAACGCGTCGCGGCAGGTGAACCGTATGTAATCCGCTTCAAAATGCCGCAAGATGGATCGACCATTTCACACGATCATTTGCGCGGCGACATCATCACGGAGAACAAGTATCTCGATGACAATGTCATCATGAAATCGGACGGACTGCCGACATATCATCTTGCTGCCATGGTGGATGATCATGAAATGGATATCACTCATGTATTACGCGGTTCTGAATGGCTGCCATCATTCCCATTGCACGTGAATATCGTCCGTGCATTCGGATGGGAGGAGCCCACATGGATACATCTCTCCATCTTCCTCAAACCGAGTGGCAAGGGCAAGATGAGCAAACGGGATGGTGCCCAGGCTGTAAAAGATGGTTATTCTGTTTTTGTGACCGACATGAAAGACCTGGGTTATACGCCTGAAGGTGTACTCAACTGGATCGCGTTAATGGGTTGGGGCGTCGCTGAAGATGATGTAATGACGCTCGAACAGATGGTGGAACGCTTCAGCATTGACAGCCTGACTCCATCCCCCGCCGCGATCAATTACCAGAGGCTGGACCACTTCAATGGGGCTCATATCCGCTTGCTGACAACAGAAGACCTTGCAGTGCGAATCAAGCCCTATTTAACGGCAGCCGGGCTTGAGGTCCCGAATGATACGTTGCTCAAGGTCACGCCGTTGATTCGCGAGCGGCTCGTGACACTGGATGACAGTCTCGCCTTTGCCAGATTCTTCTTCGAAGAGAACGTATATCCCAAACTCGAAGATCTGATCGCCAAAGGACTCGATGCAAAGCAATCTGCTGAGATCGCCCGCAAAGCTTACGAAATTCTGTCGTCGCTTTCTGAGATCACACATTCTGTGGCCGAGCCTCCGATGCGCGGCTATGTTGAGAAATCTGGTTTGAGTGCCAACCAAGTGTTCGGCATTGTGCGTGTGGCCGTGACAGGACAAAAAGTCAGTCCGCCGCTCTTTGAAAGCATGGAGATCATTGGACGCGAAAAGGTGTTGGAACGATTAATGAAGGCAGTGGACCTTCTGGAACATTCCTAGTCCTTAAGTACCCGTCCGCGAAAACAACCCTGCGCATACAATACCTGTGCGCAGGGTTTTGTTTTGGGAATCAAGGACCGCCCAGTGGGGGTCCCTCCTGTAGTAGGAATCCGTATACTTCAATATCCCATCATATGGGTATCGATCAAGTCAGTAAAGGGTGTATCCATGAATGGAAAACGGATATACAGTTTTGCCTTTCTTATTCTATTGGGCTCGTGGAGCATATTCGGGTTTGTGGCAGCAGGACCAGCCAACGCCCAACCTGTGATGCAGGAAACCATCGTTGTCCCACCAATTTCAACCACAGTGATCGCGCCGCAAACGACACCTATTGTCCCGGTGACCGGGAACGAAAGCACAGCTGCACCTTATGTAATGATATGGTTGTTCTATGGCTTTTTGGGAATGATCGCCATTGTGCTCTTGATCGCATTTGCCGCATCCGTAAAACGAACAGCGTCCACACACAGCGAGAGTTCAACAACTCAATCTGATGAGCATACTTAAAAGCTTGCCAAAAAATTCCCATCGAAACCAGGGACTTTTTATTGATTGTTCCCGAAAACCTGCACTTCATTCGGGATGCCACAGTTGAGCTATTACTCTTTGGGTTTCTTGTCGTAGTCGACTAAGTAGGCGGGGATGGTGATGCCTGAAATGGAAACATTGATCGCACGTGCCTGTATTCCAGCTTCGGCAGGGATCATCTCCATCGCTTCCTTCGTGACGATGATTTCACCAGCGGCGGCGAGATCTTCTCCGATCTTGGAGGCGCGGTTAACGGGATCGCCAAAACAATCCTCGTAGCCAATAATGAGGAGCTTTCCATAATCGATGCCACAGGCGATATGAATATCGAGGTCATCCGACGTCAACAAGTTCGCCTTTGCAAAGGCATGCTGCATCTCAATCGCCGCTTTGACCGCCGACAACGGATCGGGGAATACGGCAAAACAGTTATCCGCCTCATACTTGATCATGCTGCCGCCAAATGACTTGACGATGGGCTCGGTCGTCAATTGCATCCGTCTCACCATCGATAGATAATGGACGATTCCATATTTGCGGGTGAGCAAGGAAAAGCCTGACATATCGAGCACAAAGACCGCATATTCCGCGCCGTAACTGGTCCACAACTTGTTTTCGATCTTCTGACGTTCCTCTGTCGCCTCACTTTGCGAAAATTGGACCAGAAGATCTTGAAATTTCTTAGACATGGTTTTGGCTGCCATATAACTCCATTTCGATGAACATAGAAGTTATGTCCATTGTACATTTTCCTGACATAGCTTCCATGACACTTTGGTGCTAAAAATCTCCGGCTTCATTCGCCATACGAACAATGCGCGGCGTGAACTTGCCAAGCACATCTACAAGATCATGCTGGGCGGCAATCACCGAGTCGATTGGCTTGTATGCCTGAGGTGACTCATCCATGCCGCCGCCGAGCAGGGTGACGCCACGCTCCTTCAAGTATTCGTCGCGCACCATCCTGCTGATGGATTCCAATGCAGCTTTGCGGCTCATCAGACGTCCTGCGCCATGAGATGCGGATTCAAGCGACTCGCTCACGCCTCTTCCACGGACCAGATAGCCCGCATCTCCCATCGAGCCGGGGATGACACCCAAAACTCCGGCTCCCGCAGGAGTCGCTCCTTTTCGGTGAACAATAACCTTTCTACCATCCGATAGTGACTCTTTCCACGCAAAGTTGTGGTGGTTTTCCACAATGGCCGTTTCTTTGAGTCCAACTGCCTTGGCCACGCGCTGGTGAATAATGTAATGATTGGCAGAAGCAAAGCGACCCGCCAACTCCATGGAAAGCCAGTATTCCTGTCCTTCTTCCGAATTGAGCGACAACCACGCCAGATGACGGGCACTTTTATCCAGGTCAGGATGCTTCTCCATCGCCAGCTTGCTATAGCGGTCGGCGATCTTGAAACCGACACTGCGCGACCCACTATGAGAGAGCAACGCAAGATATTCACCTGGCTGCAACCCGAACAACGGTTCATACAAGCGAAAGCTCCCCCACTCCACAAAGTGATTGCCGGTCCCACTGGTGCCCAATTGACGCGCAGCATTATCCTTCAAGGTGGAGAGCAAACGTGTTGCATTCCATGCTGATTCATCGAGTACTGCATGATCGGCACGGTTGCTGCCTTTCCACTCTGCGCCCACGCCAAAGGCTGTCTGCTTTAGGAGCGCGTCCTCGAACATGCTTTTCTTTTGTCCAAGCAGGATCGGCGAGACCTCATACAGGGACAATCGCATACGACAAGCAATATCCACGCCCACTGCATACGGAATGACCGTGTTATCTGTCGCCAGCACACCGCCGATAGGAAGTCCATAGCCGACATGGGCATCGGGCATCAGCGCCCCTGCCATGCTGACCGGCAGACGCATTGCATTGTCCATCTGGGCGATGGAGCCATCATCGATCTGTTCGCGCCCCCAAATGGGATATGAGAGCGGCCGGTCACGCAATTCCTCCACAGAAGGCTCATCCCTCCACGAAATACGAATGCATTCCCGCGCCAGGTCTGCCATCAACTCATCCGCCAGGAACGGACCGGGGTTCTTGCGTACTGCATCGAGTCGCGCAAGGACCGTCTCACGGTTGAATCCCTGTTTGCCGAGCGTTTCGCCAATACGTTTGGCGATACCGATGATCCTGCCATCGGGCCAGTGATGCAATTTGAGTATTTTTCCGGTGATCATATTCAGGGTGCTCCTCTGCCTCCGTGCCGACATCTCGCAATGACAAAGAAGAGAGGATAAAAAGCCTCACGCAGAACTCTACGCGAGGCTTCAGTATCCAATCACTTACCGCTTTCCACTCATCAACCTACTTCCCCTTTTTCTCGATCTTCGACCAGGTATCCTTCAGGTTCACTGTCAAATTGAAGACCGGCTTTTCGTCGGTCGATTCGATATCGGTGCAGAAATATCCCTGGCGTTCGAACTGGAAGCGGTCACCCGGCTTCGTCTGCGCGAGAAGCGGTTCGACATATCCCTTGAGAACTGTCAGCGAATTCGGGTTCAACGCCTGGAGGAAACCTTCGTCGCCTTCCTCCGGGTCTTCCCTGGTAAAGAGACGGTCATACATGTAGAACTCGGCTTCATGAGCGTGCTTCGCAGATACCCAATGGATCGTGGACTTTACCTTGCGTCCATCAGGGGCATCGCCGCCGCGCGTGGAGGGATCGTACGTTGCATGCACTTCGATAACTTCACCAGCGTCATTCTTGACAACGTGCGTGCACTTGATGAAATACGCATAGCGCAAGCGGACCTCATTGCCTGGGTACAAACGATAATACTTTGGCGGAGGCGTCTCGCGAAAATCGTCCTGCTCAATGTAAATGACCTTCGAGAATGGGACTTTGCGTGTGCCGGCGTTCGGGTCCTCGGGGTTGTTGACCGCGTCCATCTCTTCGACGAGATCATCAGGGTAGTTATCGATCACAATCTTCAACGGTTTGAGCACAGCCATACGTCGCAACGAACTCTTGTTGAGCACGTCACGCACACATTCTTCGAGGAACGCCACATCTGCGATTACGCCCGCATTCGAGGTCGCCACGGTGGAATATCCCATACGAGCCACAAACTCGCGGATCGCTTCAGCTGGGTACCCGCGGCGACGCATAGCGCGCAGTGAGGGCATGCGCGGATCGTCCCAGCCGGTCACTTTTCCTTCTTCGACGAGGCGGCGCAATTTGCGCTTGCTCATCACCGTGTAATTCAAATTCAAACGGGCGAATTCGATCTGGCGCGGCTTCCACACACCCAACTGCTCGGGGAACCACTCATACAACGGACGATGGTCACGGTACTCCAACGAACACAACGAATGCGTGATACCTTCCATCGAGTCGTTCTGTCCATGCGCCCAATCGTACATCGGGTAGATCTTCCACTTGTAGCCCGTACGGTGATGCGCCGGTTCATGGATGATGCGATACATCACCGGGTCGCGCATGTTAATATTCGGATGCGCCATGTCGATCTTGGCGCGCAGCACACGCGAACCGTCTGGAAACTCGCCATTCTTCATGCGCTCGAGCAGATCCATGTTCTCTTCCACATCGCGGTCGCGGTACGGCGAATTCTTCCCCGGCTCGGTAAATGTGCCGCGGTTTGCCTTTACCTCTTCCGGGCTCTGGTCGTCCACATACGCCTTGCCCATCAGGATCAGCTTCTGCGCCAATTCATACAGTTCATCGCAATAGTCCGACGCACACGTCACCTTGACCCATTCAATGCCCAGCCAGCGTGCGTCTTCCATGATGGCATCCACAAACTCGGTCTCTTCCTTGGTGGGGTTCGTGTCGTCAAAACGCAATATCAGCTCGCCGTTATTTTCCTTGGCGATCAAATAATCGATCATGAACGCCTTGACATGCCCGATGTGCAGATATCCGT
>CAZKSG010000039.1:18962-28907 GCA_964555335.1 uncultured Anaerolinea sp. | reverse complement strand
AGTTTTGGAAACTGTTGAAGACCGATCCCGATCTTGACGTTGCCCGGGCAAAACTGGCAACGCTCACTCCCAACCCCAAGGAAGCCATCACCGCCCATTCCACGACGCGGTTCTTTTCGCCGCGCGACAAGTCTGAGATGCTCGACTGGTACGGCCGACGGATGCTCGACGCGGCAAATTCGGTGTGGTTCACGGCGGCTTTCGGCATCAGCAAGGAACTTGTCGAACCGATCGCGAAGAAGCGCAGCCAGATGCGGTTCGTGCTCATGGAAAAGCCCACCTCGCCTGCCCAAAAGAAAACGCTCACCGCAGATTTCAACCGCGTGATCCTGTCGTACGGCGTCCCGCTTGGGGAGTTGTACGAGATCAAAGACGGCAAGGTGCTGTCGCGCAAACCCATCAAGGAGTTCGCGCTCGATAAGTGGTTCTTCAAGGAGGAACACTTCCGGCCGAAGAACGATGGCTTTGTGTTCTTTGTGCACACCAAGTTCCTGTTGATCGACCCACTGTCGGATGACCCGCTGGTATGTTCAGGCTCGGCGAATTTCTCATCGGGCTCGCTGCTGCAAAACGACGAGAACATGCTGCTGGTTCGCGGTAACACGCGTATTGCCGATATCTACATGACCGAGTTCGACCGCATCTTCCGCCATTTTTACTTCCGCAATATTGCCAACGAGCTCGCCGCAGCCAAGACCAGCGACGATGCCAAGTCGATCTTTCTCGATGAAACCGATGCATGGACGAACAGCTACTTCAAAGCGGGAACGCTCAAAAGCAACCGACGGTTGATGTTCTTCGAGAAGCCAGCAACGACCTGGTCTGCCAACGCACGCGCCCGATCGAAAAAGAAGTAACCCGTAGGTCACCCTCGCTTGTCCCCAATAGGGGGCAGCGTGACGGGTTCTGTGCTTGTAAAATCATTACGTCATCCTTTCGCTGTGCTTGAGATGTGTACAACATATCTCAAAAATGTCACCCTCCCGAAGGGACGGCGCCTCGGGACGCTGTGAGCGGTAGCGAAGGGTCTCTACCACGATAAGTAAGAGACTCTCCCCGGCACCGACCCACCGGGGCGGTGTCGGTCGCAACGAACGCTCCCTCAGAGTGACATAGTGTTTTTGAGATGAGTTCTAGCGAAGATGTGGCGTTTGCTCCTGTATAATCGATGAATTCAAATCGTACAAAGAGAGAACTCATGAACATACAGGTGACCTACCCCACTCCCGAACATCAAGCCGCGGCAAATGCCATCGTTGATTTCTTCGTGTCGAACTACAAGATCGACGCTGTCCTGCTGGTTAATTCGTGTGCGCGCGGCAAGGCAACGCGTGACAGCTGCCTGGATATCGTGGTGCTTGCCAACCCCGATGGGTCACGGTCGCCATTAAGCGCCCTGGAAGAGGGCTGGCAGGAATTCGAGAAGTCTGATCAGACGGTCCATGCCCTGTATAAGGCTGGCAGGTATTCGGTGGTACATCCCGATTTTATTAGTGGGGTCTTCCTCCCTGAGGAACAGGATGAAGCCGCCGGTCCCGATGGATTTGAACTGGGCGTTGGAAACTTTTTAGCCTATAGTGTCCCGTTGTGGCAGGGCAGTGAGTATCTGGCAGGGCTCAAGCAGGAATGGCTCCCCTATTACAACGAAGCTCTGCGCCAACAAAGGCTGGAGCGTGTGCGCTGGTTTTGTCTCAACAATCTTCGTCATATTCCGTTGTATATAGAACGGGGCTTGTATTTCCAATCCTTCGACAGGTTGTACAATGCCTATCAGGAATTCCTGCAGGCGTTGTTCATTGCGCGCAGAACGTACCCGATCGCCTACAACAAGTGGATCCACGAGCAGTTGGTTGAGATATTGGGACTGCCTGAACTCTACGAGCAATTAACCCATTTGTTCGAGATCAAACAATTCGAAAGCCATGAGATCGCAGCCAAGGCGAAAGAGGTGGAGGAGTTGCTGGAGCGCTATGCGCCGTCACCCAACGCGGCGTGATCCAACGCGAGGCGGTTCGATGAGAAAGTAAATCCATGAAGAAGATCACGTTCCGCCATCTTCTATGTCTCATTGGGCTATTGCTGGCAGTGCCTCTTCTCGCATTCGTTGCGCTGGCGCTTACCAGACCCGTTACGGTCTCAGGGATCGGGTATGGAGTTGGGTTGTCGCTCCTCGTCATCGGATCGATCGTGGCTCCGCGAGTATACAGGTATTACGCTCCTTTGACAGGCGGGGTTATCGTTGTGCTTCTGGTCGCGGGCATGCGATTCGTTCTTGTGCATAACCCAAACGCCGGCTTGAACGTCATTTCCCTTCCTGGCGGCAAGGAGACATCCTGGGTCAACTCGCTGATCGATGAACAGGATAGTCTTGTGTTCGGTGAAACCTTCTTTCATTGGATCGGCGGAGATTCAGATACTGAACATGCGGGACTTGCTCTGGCATTCAAGAATGTATATTCCGATATGCGAAAGGAAGGGACCTTCTCCTCTCCCATTGCCAGCACCTATCTCAGCTTGCAGCAGCCGGAGCATTTTGACGCGGTCATTGTGGAACCTGAAACGACACCGGAATTCGGAGTGATATTTCTGCACGGATACATGGGGAATGTCACCGCCCAGTGTTGGGTGATCGCCCAGGCTGTGAAAAAACATGGCGGCGTGACGGTTTGCCCATCCACCAAGTGGACGGGCGAATGGTGGCTGCCCGAGGGTCAACTCATCCTGCAGGCATCCTTCCGTTATCTGCGCGAACAGGGGATACAAACGATCTATCTGGGTGGTTTTTCCAACGGCGGGTTCAGCATCGGTCGTCTGGCCTCGCAACTTGCAGTTGAACAGGGATTGAGCGGCTTGATCTTGATCGATGGTTTTATGAACGGAGAGGGTGTTCGAGCATTGGGGCTGCCGGTCCTCATTCTGGAGGGCACGCAGGATGAACGCGTTCCGGTTAATGTTGCACGCCAATTTGCCGAAGAAGTGGGCGATCTGGGAACATATGTGGAAGTGAACTCCGATCATTTTCTGATCATCAAAGAACCTGGGCCGGTTCAAAATACAATTGCAGGCTGGCTGGGAACTGTCTTGAAACCGTAAAGTGGAGGAACACCACGGCAGCCTCCGTAATATATCCGGTTCAAATTCCGTCTATGTATCAACCCACTCAGGAGATGAATCCATGAAGCTTGCTCCGCGTCACTACGGAATGATCGTCACTGGTCTGATCACAGCCTATCTGCACATTTCGTTGTACCCCGACTTCGGTCATCTCGATTGGATCGTGCTCAACGGCTTTGGGACCCTCGCCCTGCTAGGCGCGTATTTCCTGCCCATCCCCTACTTTCAGAAGCGGCACCTGACCGTGTTCTGGACACTGGCGGGTTATATCTTTCTGACGATCCTGCTGTGGGTTGTGTTTGGTGACAAGACGTTCCTGTTCGAGACCACGTCCGCCATCGGGTATTATGCCAAGATCGCAGAAGCGGCCCTGCTGGCGTTCATGGGTGTTGAACTGCCGCACGCAAGGCGGTCTGCCAGTGCGCGATAACAAACCATGAAAATGAGACGGTCGAGAACGACCGTCTTTTTCTTTCTGCATCGTCATTGCGGGCAGAGCAGACAATGCTCCTCGCAACAACCTCCAACTCGAGCGGGCGTATAATCACCGAAGCAACATAATTCTCAAAGGCGGTCTACGATGCAACACGAACTCACACAACACGGTCTATTGCTCGATGCGAACGGCACACTGTCTCAAGTGGGCTGGTCCCGCAAGCCATTGCTCGATTGCAATCTCGAAAATGCACGCTTCCATCGCTTCCGCGTCAAACGTTGGGATTATTATGCAGTCTTCACGCCGCAGCGGTTCTTCTCGGCTACGATCGCCGATCTCGGCTATGCTGGTAACATTTTTGTATACACGCTCGACTTCACGACCGGCGAACTGCACGAAGAGGGGTTGGTAATTCCCTTTGGAAACGGGATCACGCTCGAACGGAATCCAGAGGCGGGCGAAGCTTCGTTCAAGAATGACAAGGCCTCGCTGTACTTCAAAGCGGATGGAGAGCAGCGCATCGTAAACGTCGATTGGGCCGGGTTCCATAACGGACGCGGCATCCACGCCGAGATCGTTCTGCAGCCCCTGCCCGGGCACGAGTCAATGAATATCATCATCCCGATCGGCGCGAAGCGGTTCTACGACAACACCAAGATCAACTGCATGCCTGCCCGGGGGTTCATTCAGTACGGCGATCAACGTGAAACCCTTGTGCCTGAAACCTGCATCGGCTCGCTCGATTGGGGTCGCGGCGTGTGGGAATATCAGAGCTACTGGAACTGGGCCAGTTCATCGGGCTTTTTGGCCGATGGGCAGACAGTTGGCTTGAACCTAGGACAGGGCTTCGGCGACCTGAGTAAAGCCACCGAGAACGCTGTCATTCTGAACGGGCGCATCCACAAGCTCGGCGCTGTGAAGTTCGATTACAAATCCGGCGATTACATGCAGCCGTGGCACTTCAGCGATGACGAGAGACGACTCGACCTGACCTTTACCCCATTCAAAGACCGCACCGCGCGCACAAATCTGGGCATCATTTTCAGCGAGGTCCACCAGATGTTCGGACGGTATGACGGACGCGTGACCCTGGAGGATGGCAGCACACTGGAGATCCGTGATCTGATCGGGTTCGCAGAAGAACATCATGCCCGCTGGTGAGAAAGAACGAACTACGCTTGATAGACGGGAACATCAGGGCGAAGTAGACGATTTTCTACAAAAACATCTTTCGATCTACGATTGGAAATTCTCACTTCCGCACGGGTACGGAAAGGAATCCTATTTTGCACATGGATTTAAGCGATCCTATTTTGTAAAAGTCGGTGTGCAGGTCGAACGATATTTGGTGATGGCCGAGATCGGGTTGACACCGCCTGTCATCCTCTACGGCCAGTTGGAAGGCGGCTTGCCTGTCATCGTTCAATCGTTCGTTAAGGGGCAAGCGCCATCTCGATCCGAGTATCGCGAGCGGCTCACAGAAGTCGCCGAAATCATTCAGACCATGCACACCAGTCCGCGCTTGAAGGGAATCTTGCGAACAACACCCTCAAATTCATATCAAGATGCGGGTCTGCGGGCGTTGGGTCGTCTTCGGCAAAAGTGGGAACGCTATAAGGCACAGGTTCCTGCCGTAGCCGGGTTTGTGGAGGACTGTTTGGAGCAACTCACTCAGCAGGTCCATCGGTTTTCTGGCGAAGGACTTGTTGCGTCGCACGGGGATATTTGCAACGCAAATTGGCTGTTTGCTTTAGACGGAAAGATCTATCTTATCGATTTCGATCTGATGTCCATGGAAGATCCCGCCCTGGATATGGGTGCGCTCTTATGGTGGTACTACCCGCCAGAGTTGCGTCGACAATTTCTCGATATTGCAGGCTACCGCTACGATGAGGAGTTCAAGTTTCGCATGCAGGTCCGCATGGCAATGCATTGCCTCGATATCACTCTTCCAAGAGAAAGTAGTTTCGACACATTTGACTCTGAGACTTTCGGGGACTCCTTGCAGGACTTCAAGGCTGCGCTGGATGGAAAAGAAAACCCGGAAGGGTATGACACATGACCCCGAAATACCAGCGCAGTTTGAAAGACGGGGTGAAACGCTTGTTCAACGATCCAGACCTACCCTGCCAGACGCAATGAAATTTACATAAAAAACTATTGACAACGTGTTTTTTTCTGAGTATCCTGTTTGTAGGCTATTCGCATTAAATTCAGAAACGGGAGAATGTCATGATGAAGAGAATGTTCCAAGTACTGGTCGCCGCCGCGATCCTGGTTGCTTCGTTCGGTTCGGCCGGAAGCGCCCGCGCCTGGGGCAGTTGTGGAAATTATTACACCGTTCAATGGGGTGACACCTTGAGCGGCATCGCCGTTGCCTGCGGCACCACCATGGACGCCATCCGTGCTGCGAACCCGGGGCTTGGCTGGTGGGTGTATGCCGGGCAGGTGCTCACCATCCCCTCCGGGTCGTACAACCCAGGTCAACCGTCTGGTTATAAGACCTACATGATCCAACCGGGCGATACGCTGGGAAAGATCGCCGCCCGCACGGGGTGCACCTTGAGCGCGCTGATCGCAGCCAACCCGCAGATCACGAACCCGAGCATTATCTACGTGGGTCAGGTGATCAACCTGCCGTCTGGGGCGGTTGTCCCCACGAACCCCACGCCTCCCCCACAGCCCTGTAATTGTGATCCCACGTCTCCGCTCGACTCTTATTCCACGCTGAAGATCGCCTACGAATATGGTCTCTTCGTCCGCGTGGAGCCGGGCGGCAAGATCATCTCCTCCGGGCGCAACAATAGTTCATGGCTGTATGACCCGAGTTCTGTCTATCTGGATAAACAGGGCAAGGTCTGGGTCAAGGTCCATCTCTACCCGGCGGTGAAAGGCTACTCCTCCGGCTGGATGCTGGTGCGGGATCAACAGGGAAAATACTTTACCAAACCGGCCATCGGCACCTAGATAACATACAACAAGAGATGCCCCGAAATTTCGGGGCATTTTTATTTCCGGGTATGTTCGGTCAGGCATATAATCTGGACCAGCTTATCCATAAAGGAGTTCTCATGAAAAGTGTTGTCGTGACCGGAGTTTCCACAGGAATTGGATGGGGAATCACCAAAGTCCTCATCCAGAACGGGTTCCGCGTCTTCGGGAGTGTACGCAAAACGCAGGATGCCGAACGGCTCTCGCGGGAATTCGGCTCGAACTTCGTTCCCCTGATCTTTGACGTGACTGACGAGCCTACCGTCCAGGCGGCTGCACAGCAGGTGCGTGAACAACTCAACGGAGAGACTCTCTTTGGTCTGGTCAACAATGCCGGCATCGCTGTTGCTGCACCGTTGATCCACCTGCCCACTGATGAGTTCCGCCATCAGCTTGAAGTAAACCTGGTCAGTGTGTTGATCGTCACCAAGGCATTCGTCCCCCTGCTCGGTGCCGATCGAGCATTGCGCGGCGAGCCTGGTCGCATTGTCAACATCAGTTCGGTCGGCGGTAAAAATGGAGGTCCGTTCGTGGGAGCGTACTCTGCCTCCAAGCATGGGCTGGAGGGATTCTCTGAAAGCCTGCGCCGCGAACTCATGCTTTACGGCATCGATGTCATCATCGTCGGTCCCGGCTCGGTTGCCACTCCCATTTGGGATAAGGCGGAACAACTGGATACGGCGCCCTATGAAAAGACCGACTATTTTGAAGCCGCCATGCGCGTACAAAAGTATATGATCCGCGACGGCAGAAACGGATACCCGCCGGAAAAAGTGGGTGAAGTGACGCTGCATGCGCTGACCACATCCAACCCACGCGTCCGTTATGCAGTGATCCCCGGCAGTTCCTTCCGCCGCATCCTTCAGAGCTGGCTGCCCAAGCGTTTCGTAGACCGCATCATCGCCAGCAGGCTTGGCTTCCTGCGCAAATAACAACAAAGGAGATCGATTATGGCTACTGCTCTTTCCCGCTCGAACGTACCACAGGATCAAACCTGGAATTCGGAAAGCGTCTTCCCTTCATCAGAAGCGTTCGACGCTGAAGTCAAGGGGCTTCTGGAAAGTCTCCCCGCCATCAAGGTCTTCCAGGGACGTCTCAACGAAGGTCCTGTTACCTTTTTGCAAACCATGGACCTGATCGAAGATGCATCCAAACGCGCCGCCAAAGTGCGGGTCTACGCCACCATGTCCAGCGCGGTGGACGCGACGAATCAATCTGCCGCGGCGATGAACGGCAAGGCTGGCAGCGCGCTGGCCCAAGTCAGTGCTGCAACATCGTTCATCGACCCCGAACTGTTGAGCCTCGGGGAAATAACGCTGCGCCAATGGCTGAACGATGACCCACGCATGAAGTTATACGAGCACTATTTCAACGATCTCCTCCGCAAACAGACCCATGTTCGCAGCGCAGAAGTGGAGGAACTGTTGGGCATGCTGCGCGATCCGTTCAGCAGCACCAGCAATACAACGTCGATGCTGGCCAATGCCGATTTCAAGTTCAAGCCCGCCCGTGATGGCAAACATAACAAGATGGAACTGACCCAAAGCACCTACAACGCCATCCTTGGCAGCAAAGACCGCAAGGCACGCCGCACGGCATGGAAAAACTACAACGACAAATATCTGGAATTCAAGAACACGCTGGCAGGGAACCTTGCCACCTCCATCAAACAGAACGTCTTTAACATGAAGGCACGCAACTTCCAGTCATCGTTGGAAGCGACACTGTTCAACGGCGATGTGCCGGTGGAGATGTTCCATAACCTGCTCGATATTTTCAAAAAGAAACTCCCGTTATGGCATCGCTATTGGAAGGTTCGACGCAAGGCACTCGGCGTGAAGACATTGCATCCCTATGATGTGTGGGCACCGCTCAACACCAAAAAGCACAAGGTTCCCTTTACACAGGCCGTCGATTGGATCTGTGAAGGGCTTGCGCCGATGGGGGACGAGTATGTGAATGTGATGCGCAAGGGATGCCTGGAGGACCGCTGGGTGGATTGGGCTCCCAATGCCGGCAAGCGACAGGGCGCGTTCTCGACGCGTGTCCCTCAGGGTACACATCCCTTCATCATGATGAGCTATACCGACAGCATCGGCAGCATGAGCACCCTCTCGCATGAGTTGGGGCATTCCATGCATGCGTATTACGCCAGCCGCGCCCAGCCGATGTTCTATTATCTCTATCCGTCCATCGTTGCAGAGACCGCGTCCAATTTTAACCAGGCGATGACGCGCGCACATCTGCTCAAGACTCAAAAGAGCAAATCGTTTCAAGTGGCATTGCTTGAGGAAGCCATGGGAAATTTTCATCGTTACTTCTTCATCATGCCCACCCTTGCCCGCTTCGAACTGGAGACACACCAACGCATCGAAAAGGGACAGGCACTCACCGCCGACTCCATGATCGAGTTGATGGCAGACCTGTTCAGCGAAGGTTTCGGCGGCGAAATGGACCTGGACCGCCAGCGTGTCGGCATCACCTGGGGGACGTTTACCACGCATCTGTATATCGACTTTTACTCCTTCCAGTATGCGATCGGCATCTCCGCTGCAAACGCCATCGCCAAACGCATCCTGGAGGGTGTCCCCAACGCGGCGCAGGACCACATCCACTTTCTCAAGGCAGGCTCGTCGAAATCACCTATTGAAGTGTTCAAGACCGCCGGTGTGGATATGACATCCACACAACCCATCGAAGATGCGTTTGCCGTGCTGGAGGAATACATCGATCAGCTGGCAACATTGACCCATTAATGAAGCGATTACAGCTCGTTAAAAGGCTGTTAATCAGTTCCATATACAATACATCCACACTTGTCTATGGATGGAAACATGAGCAAACAAAAAATATTATTCCTTTGCACCGGCAACTCCGCCCGCAGCCAGATGGCAGAAGCCTTTGTCCGCAAGTATGCCGATGATCGCTTTGAGGCACACAGCGCAGGGTTGGAACCGAAGGGGTTAAATCCTTTGACCGTAAAGGTCATGGATGAAGTTGGCATCGACACCTCCGGGCAGACATCCAAAGGGGTGGATGCCTATCTCGGCAAGGTGCATTTCCAATATCTTGTCACCGTTTGTGATGATGCCGATAAGAACTGTCCCACCGTGTGGCCCGGTGTGAACACAAGAATGCATTGGTCGTTTCAAGATCCGGCTGCTGTGGAAGGGACGGAAGAAGAAAAACTGGCAAAGTTTCGTGAAGTGAGGGATTTGATCGAAGCCAGGATCAAGGAGTGGCTGGCAGAACAATCATGACAATTGTCATGGGCTTTTGAGGACGCAGGGCAATGACCCTGCGTCTTCCTTTTGCCTATACTATATTCAAGATTTTGAATATAGGTGAACCATGGATTCTTATGAGACTCAAAGCGAACTGCTAAAAGCACTCTCCCACCCCAC
>CAZKSG010000039.1:0-18862 GCA_964555335.1 uncultured Anaerolinea sp. | reverse complement strand
GGTTGCCACACGATTCACGTCTTGGCGAAGCATTGGCATTCTTTCTCTATGATGTTCCCAAGATCCTGCTGTTGCTTTCGGGAATGATCTTCATTATCTCCATTATCCGCTCGTTCTTTAGCCCAGAGCGAACTCGTGCATTGCTGGGAGGTAAGCGTGAAGGAGTTGCCAATATCTTTGCAGCCATGCTTGGCATTGTCACACCGTTCTGTTCCTGCTCGGCGGTTCCACTTTTCATTGGCTTTATTGAATCGGGCATTCCCTTGGGTGTGACGTTTTCCTTCCTGATCGCCGCACCGACTATCAATGAAGTGGCGGTCATCATGCTCTTTGGCTTATTCGGCTGGAAAGTCGCCGGGTTGTATGTGGCATCCGGGCTGGTTATCGCCATTGCGGCAGGCATGGTGATCGGACGTTTGAAAATGGAACGGTATGTGGAAGACTTTGTCTGGCAGATCAAAAGAGGCACAGGTCAAACTCTGGAGGAAAAGCTGACCTGGAAGGATCGCATCGAACGCGCCTGGGAGTCTGTCAAAGAGATCGTCGGCAAAGTGTGGCTGTATGTTGTCATCGGCATAGCTGTCGGAGCAGGGATTCACGGGTATGTCCCTGAAAGCGCACTTGCCAACATCATGGGCAAACAAGCCTGGTGGTCGGTGCCTGCGGCAGTTCTGCTGGGTATTCCGCTCTATTCGAACGCAGCGGGTATTATCCCCATCGTCAGTGCATTGATGGAAAAAGGTGCCTCGCTTGGCACGGTGCTGGCTTTTATGATGGCGGTGGTCGGGCTCAGCCTGCCAGAGGCAGTCATTCTGCGCCGTGTTTTGAAACTGCCGTTGTTGGTTACGTTTTTTGCTGTGATCGCAGTGGCGATCATTCTCATCGGTTACCTTTTCAATATTATTTTATAAAACAACATATCCCGTCTGGGATATCTCAAAAGGAGAAAATATGCTTACGATCAAAGTTCTTGGTTCCGGATGCGCCAACTGCAAGCGCGTGGAACAGATCGTTCACAAAGTTGTGGATACAATGTCGTTGGAAGCTGAAGTCATCAAGGTGACTGACTACAAAGACATCATGGCGTACAACATCCTCTCTACGCCCGGTCTTGTGATCAACGAAAAAGTCGTTTCCACAGGACGCATTCCCTCGGAAGCCGAAGTCACAACGTTCGTCACCAACGCACTCGCAACGGTATAGCAACCATCATTTCAACAGAGACACGTCATCGTGGCAAAGATCCAGTACGCTCGTGTCAACGAAAACAAAGAGATCGTCCTGCCGCCGCATCTTGCGAAATCTCTTGGCATTTCTCCCGGCGATGAAATTCGCGTCGAAGCAGATGGCAACGGATTGCACGTGCATCCATCCATTCACTCGCTCAAACGGGTGTACGTGGAAGCGACCAACAAATGCAATTTGACGTGCAGCACCTGCATGCGCAACGTCTGGGATGTGAAATATGGGCATATGTCCAATGGAACGTTCGAGTGCATCCTTTCGGGACTGAAAGCTATTCCCGATACACCGGAGATCTTCTTCGGCGGATACGGTGAACCGCTCTCCCATCCCCGCATCCTGCACATGATCGAACACGCCAAACACAACGGGCATCGCGTCTCGTTGATCACCAACGGCATCTTGTTGACCGAAGGAATGATTCGCCAATTGATCGAGTTGAATCTCGATATGCTATGGGTCTCACTGGATGGCGCCTCCCCCGAATGTTATACCGATGTGCGCCTGGGTGACGCACTGCCCACCGTACTCACAAACCTGACCAACCTGCGCTCTCAAAAATATCAAAAGTTTGGCGGCTCGAACTGGAGCGGACATCCCAAACTGGGAATCGCTTTCGTCGCCATGAAACGCAATATCCACGATCTGAGTGAAGTCATCCGTTTGGGGACACGGCTTGGCGCCATTGAATTCTCGATCAGCAATGTGCTGGCCCATAACACCGAATTGCTTGACGAAAACTTATACATGCGCTCGCTGGATCAAGTAGCTGGACAGGAGTTTCGTCCGTTGATCCATATGCCTCTCATGGATACCCAGCCCGATACCATGAAGTCTTTGGCAGAAGCCTTGAAGGATCTCTACCGCCTGGAATGGACAGGCAGCACGCTCAATCGAAATACCGCGCAGTGTCCCTTCATCGAACGCGGCAGTCTGGCGGTCCGCTGGGATGGCAAGGTCAGCCCATGCCTGCCATTGTTGTACACCCATCAACATTTTTTGGATGAACGGGAACGAACATCCATAGAATATTTTGTCGGCGATGTTCATGAAGCCAGCCTGCTCGATATTTGGAACGACCCTACCTATAAGGATCTGAGAAAAAGACTACAGGATTTTGACTTCTCTCCCTGTGCCTTTTGCAACAGTTGCGAAATGGCAAATGAAAACAGGGAAGACTGCTTTGGCAACCTCCACCCCACATGCGGAGGCTGCCTGTGGGCGCGAGGATTGATCCGCTGCCCGTAAAACACATAAGAGGTTCTCATGACAAATACCACTCTCTCAAAACGGCTCTCCTTCCTTGACCGCTATCTCACGCTCTGGATCTTCCTTGCCATGGCGTTCGGCGTGGGGCTGGGGTTTCTCTTCCCGAACGCGGTTCGATCGTTCAACGAATCCTTTTCTGTGGGAACGACCAACATTCCCATCGCCATCGGGTTGATCCTGATGATGTATCCACCGCTGGCAAAAGTGAAATATGAAGAACTTGGCGATGTCTTCCGCAATTGGAAGGTGCTCGGTCTTTCCCTCCTGCAAAACTGGGTCATCGGTCCCATCTTGATGTTCGTGCTGGCGATCGTATTCCTGCGCGGATACCCAGAATACATGGCAGGACTCATCCTCATCGGGCTGGCACGCTGCATTGCCATGGTCATCGTATGGAATGAACTGGCGCGTGGCGACACGGAATATGCCGCCGGACTGGTGGCGTTCAACAGCGTCTTTCAGGTGCTGTTCTACAGCCTCTACGCCTATGTCTTTATCACCGTTCTGCCAACATGGTTCGGCATGTCTGGCGCCATCGTGGATATCACCATCGGCGAGATCGCCAAAAGCGTTTTCATTTATCTGGGCATCCCCTTTTTGGCGGGCTTCTTCACTCGTTTGATCTTGATCCGCGTGAAAAGCAAGGAGTGGTATCACGGTCAATTCATCCCCAGGATCAGCCCCATCACATTGATCGCCTTGCTCTTCACCATCGTGGTCATGTTCAGCTTGAAAGGCGAATACATCGTGCAGTTGCCATTGGATGTGGTTCGCATCGCCATTCCGCTGTTGATCTACTTTGTCGTGATGTTCATCGTCAGCTTCTTCATGGGAAAGGCCGTGGGAGCCGACTATTCCAAAACCGCTACACTCTCCTTCACTGCTGCCAGCAATAATTTTGAACTGGCAATTGCCGTCGCTGTTGCGGTGTTCGGCATCTCCTCCGGGCAAGCCTTTGCCGCGGTGATCGGTCCGCTCGTGGAAGTGCCGGTGATGATCGGCTTGGTCAATGTGGCGTTCCTTTTCCAAAAGCGGTTCTTTGCCGGGCAACAGAAACAAGCCCCAGTAGTATCCTCTTGACAAATAGACAAACTTCGATATAATCTCAAATAGAAAGCTGTCGATATGAAATTTGACCCTGTCCTGTTTGCTAAAGCCATTGCCGATGATACCCGCCAGAAGATCATGAGCGAGTGTTGCTGCTGCTGGCTGTCTGTGAATGAGATCGTTGAGAAAGTTGGCTTCTCGCAACCGACCATCTCGCATCACCTCGCCATCCTGCGCGACGCGGGTCTGGTCAATATCCGCGAGGAAGGCAAGCAGACGTTCTATTCCCTGAACCAGGAAAATATCGTGGTGTGCTGTGGTCAATTGATGATCAAGTTCGCCCCTGAAACAGAAACAACGGAAAAACTGGTCAACGTTATCAACCAATAAGAAGAAAGATTGGAGACGGTGCGCGCCTGTTCTCCAATTTTTTTGACCCAATTTATAGACAAATGTCTATTTGAAAGGAGGTGAATGCCATGACTGAATTGACGGTACTCAATACCAACTGCGGTTGTGAAGAAGGCAGTTGCTCATGCGGCGGCGGCGGCTGCTGTTAATGTACGATCTCTGCTTACCTTGCGGTGAACAGAGAGAACTTATCGGTGAATATTTTTTTGTGGATTTACATAGACATTTTTCTATATAAAGCTCGTTGAAAGACGCTACAAACATCGAAGGTCAAAATGGATATCATCTCTCTTCTACAATATACATTCAGCAAAGTCATTGAAACATTCTCCCATAACTGGTTTCTACTGGTCATCAGCATTCTCATCAGTGCGGCACTCAAACTTTATGTCAATCAGGATGCCATTGCGCGCTTCCTGCGTCGCAACACAAAAAACAGTGTATTGATCTCCACCGGCATTGCTGTGGCTACTCCGTTCTGTTCCTGTGGTACAACGGCGGTCGTTCTGGGCATGATGGCATCCACCATCCCATGGGCACCCATCGTCGCCTTTATGGTTGCATCCCCGCTGACCTCCCCTCAGGAGTTATTCTATAGTGCAGGTCTGTTCGGCTGGGAGTTTGCCATTGCATTTTTTGTCGCATCCATTTTGCTTGGATTACTGGGCGGAGCCATCGCCAGCTTTGCCGAAAGTCGCGGCTGGCTTGCAAACCAGGCTCGTGTAGCTTCCAGGTCTCCGTCGCTGTCGCTTGGCATTATGGGCGCACCAGCCCCAATGGAATTACCCATGATCGCCCAACCTGCCATTGAAACATCGCAATGCTCATGCGGAACCCATAACGTCGAGGAACCTGCCGCAGAAGCAAAGAGACCCGTGATCACCGTCCGCATGTTCGCACAGGAAGTCTTCGATGTCAGCAAGCGCTTATTGCCGCTGTTCCTGGGCTTTACTGCCGTTGGATACCTGCTCAATGGATTGATCCCACAGGCATGGATCACCGGCTTATTTGGTGCAGGTCATGCGTACAGCATTCCACTCGCTGCCACGCTTGGGCTGCCCTTCTACATCAATACCGAAGCCTCCCTGCCCCTGGTCCGCGCCATGCTTGATAGCGGAATGAGCCAGGGCGCGGCGCTTGCCTTTCTCATCACTGGCGCAGGCACATCCATCGGGGCATTGGGCGGTGCGCTCACCATTGCCCGCTGGCGCGTGATCGCCATTGTCATTGGTACGCTTTGGGTTGGGTCCATTCTGATTGGGCTTGCCTATAATCTGTTCGTTTTATAAGTTCCCATGGAATCAAGTATAGAAGGAGTACAGTAGAAATGGAAACGATTTTATTACTCACATCGGTTATGGTCCTGTTCGGGCTTACCCACTCAACAGAAAAGATCCTGGATATCCGCCAGCATCAACGAGACCAAGGCAACGACACAAAGACCTATTTATAAGGAGAATGATATGACAACTCAATCGCCCACTCCCATCCATGAAGCGGTCCGCGAACATTACGCGGAACGGATCAAAAGCAACGCATCCTGTTGCGGACCCTCAGACTGCTGCTCCACCGATAGCGCACTCTACCCGGCAGACCTGCTTGCCACCCTTCCCGAAGGCGAATCCTCCGTCAGCTACGGATGCGGCGACCCGATCACGCTCGCATCTCTACAACCCGGACAAACCGTGCTCGACCTTGGCTCCGGTGCAGGACTCGACTGCTTCTTTGCCGCGAAAAAGGTCGGTGAGGCGGGACGCGTTATCGGCGTGGATATGACTCCCGAAATGATCGAACGTGCCCGATCCAGTGCGCAGCGGTTGAACATCCAAAACGTGGAATTCCGCCAGGGCTATCTCGAAAACCTGCCTGTTGAATCCAGTATTGTAGATGTCATTATTTCCAACTGTGTGATCAACCTGTCACCGGATAAAGCAAAGGTGTTTGGCGAAGCTTTCCGCGTCTTGAAACCCGGCGGTAAGCTGGCAGTCTCCGATATTGTTACAGATGGACCGCTGCCAGAAGCGATCAAGAAAAGTCTGAGCGCCTGGGCTGGCTGTGTGGCCGGTGCGGTCGAAGCTGAAGAATATATGGGCATGATGAAATCGGTTGGCTTTACAGATATTTCGATCACGCCGGTCTACTTTGACAAAGAGACCGTTGACTCAGCGATCCATGAGATGAAGGATATGGTGGAATTGAAAACCATCTCGCGCGATGAAATCTACAAGGCGGTCTATAGCGCCAAGATCACCGCGTATAAACCTGCATAGCCCCATATTTTTATCTCAGCTTTCCCAGCGTGACGGAGCACTGTTCCGTCACGTTTTTTCTTAACTGCTTGTAACCTATTCTTCTTGACAGTGCAATCGTTCAGAGGTAAAAACAAACCGACTAGTCGGTTTTTATTCCAGAGGAACCATGCAGCAGCGGAGTGAAGAAACAAGAATCAAAATCATGGATGCGGCGGCCAAGCTGTTCTCACGCCAGGGCTACAACAAAGCCAGTGTGGATGACATTTGCGAAGAGGCAGGCATCAGCAAAGGGGCGTTCTATCATCATTTCAAAAGCAAACAGGAACTCTTCCTGGCCTTGCTCGATGGCTGGCTGCAAACGATAGACAATGCCATCGATGCGTCGAAGGACAAGACGGCGCCCGAAACCTTTATGCAAATGACGGAGGCGTTTCCCTATATTTTTGCAACTGCCGGCGAAAACCTGCCTATGTTCCTTGAGTTTTGGACTCAAGCCAACCGCGATAAAAAGATCTGGGATGCCAGCATTGCACCCTACCGCCGATATCACAAATATTTTACCGCCCTGATTAAGAAAGGTGTGGCAGAGGGTTCATTCGTGGAAGTGGACCCCGATCTCGCTTCACGCATGATCGTTTCCACGGCAATGGGGCTGCTGTTGCAAAGCCTGCTCGACCCGAAAGGCGCAAACTGGGAAAAGGTCGCGCGAGAAAGTACGAATTTGTTGGTCAATAGTTTGATGAAAAAGTGAGGCAACAAAGCATGTGGTTGGTCACTGGTGCAACAGGACACATTGGGAATGTCCTTGTGCGAAAGCTTATCGAGCGAGGGGAAAACGTTCGGGCGCTGATCCTGGCGGACGAATGCCGCGAATCCATTCAAGGATTGGACGTGGAAGCGGTCGAAGGCGATGTTCTGAATGAGGAGTCTCTGTATAAATCGATGCGTGATGTAAAGGGTGTCTTCCATCTGGCAGGCGTCATTTCGATCATGCCTGGTTCAAATGACGTCGTTCGCAAGGTCAACATCGAAGGGACGAAAAACATTCTGCGCGTGGCAAAGGAAATGAATGTAGGCAAGTTCGTGTACACCAGTTCCATCCATGCCATCAAGCGCGTCGAAGAAGGCATTATCGATGAAACTTTGCCCTATGACCCGGACAACCCCTACGGTGAATATGACCGCGCCAAGGCAGAGGCGACTCTCGAAGTACAGCTGGCGGCTCAGACGGGGCTGGAGGCGGTGATCGCCTGCCCCACAGGCGTGATCGGTCCTTACGATTACCGTGACTCACTGATGGGTGGAGTGATTCACACGGCGGCCGAGTCCAGGCCGACGCTGTATGTGGATGGCGCGTATGATTTCGTGGATGTGCGCGATGTGGCTGATGGACTGATTGCGGCTGCAGAGAAAGGGCGCAGAGGCGAAAGTTATATTCTCTCTGGTCACAAGATCTCGGTACGATACCTGCTGGAGACCATACGCGAGATCACGGGTCGACATTTCTTTACGATGAAAATACCGTTTGACCTGGCAAAGTTCGCTTCGTTATTCACGCCTATGTACTACAGTGTGGCAAAGGTCAATCCGCGTTTTACACCGTATTCGCTGGAAGTGCTGCGAAGCAACGCCAACATCAGCCATGCCAAGGCAACACGTGAATTAGGTTATACACCACGACCACTGTACGAAAGTATTCGTGATGCAGTGAAGTGGTTTTTGGAAAAGAAAAAGTAAGAACGGCTTCAGCCGTCAAATTTTTGCGATTGGAGTCGCAATTACAAAGGAGTTCACACATGAAGATCGTAACAGACTGCGCCTCGGATATGTCTGCAGAAGAGCTGGAGAAACTGGAGATTGCACAGGCCCCGCTCTTTATCCAATTCCCCGAAGGGGAGGTCAACGCGGTGGATATTGCACCCGATGATTTCTATAACCGACTGGAGGCAATGCGACCCGCCATCCCGACTACGGCACAACCCTCCAGCGGCATTTTTGCCGAACTCTATCGCAAGATCGCGGCAAAGGAAAAGGAGATCTTCTCCGTTCATATTTCCTCCGGACTGAGCGGAACCATCAATTCCGCGCGCGATGGCGGGCAACAGGTAAAAGAGGAAGCCAATGTCAGCTATTGGGATACGCTCACCCTTTCCGGTGGCGAACGATTTCAAGTCATGGCAGCTGCGCTGGCATCGAAGGCCAATTGGGCAATGCACGCCATCCAGGAGCGTCTCGAGAAGATCCGTGAAAAAACGGAGGTGATCTACACGCTCGATACGCTTGAATATCTGGCCCGCGGCGGGCGCATTGGACGCGTCAAGGCAATCGCTGGCGCACTGCTGAATCTCAAGCCCGTTATCCGCGTAGATAGCGACGGCAAGTACACCACCGTCAGCACAGGACGGACGATCGGCAAATCCATCAATGCGATCACTGAGTATCTCTATACAAAATATGCACATACGCCCGTGTGGGTGACTGTGCTGCATGGGCGTTTCGCTGAAAAAGCGGATGCATTGACGAATGAATTGAAGTCAAAGCTGAATATCGCTCAACTTGAAACCAGGCGCATCTCACCCGTGCTGGGTGTCCATACCGGCCCGGGCATCGTGGGCGCTGCGGTCGTCCCCATGGAGTTGATGGAAGACCTGGTTAAGTAACACATTCTGCTTGCACTGAATCGACCCAAATCAACACTTGATGCAAAAGACTGCCGATAAAAGGATATCAGCAGTCTTTTGCGTTTTTCAACATCACATTTGTTCTTAACCCACGAAAGACCGATTTCGGGATGAATTTTCCTTACCAGAAGTTCATTCCCCGTCAGTTTCGTCCAGTGAAGGGAGTGCTTGTGATTTTTCGAGGACATCGTTCTCCTGTGATCTTCCACTCCCGCCAGAGATCGCGGGTTGCTCTCGTCGGACAAGTCCGACTGGCGGGAGTGCTTGATAATCCGGGAGCAGTTTGTCCACGTTGCGAATATCATTGACAAGGTAACCGGAAAGTCCAACCAAGGTGCCGCTGACTCCGCAGAGCAAAATCAACAGACCAAACCCCGCGCCGGGGCCGGTCCCTACAAGCCAGCCAAAGGTGTTCGCCAATGCGCCGCCTGGATTCATGGCTGGTTCAAAGATCCTATCTCCAAAAAAACCTGCCAGCAAAGGAGTGAAGGGAATGAGTGCCTGGGAGATAAAGTCACTGGCAGAGAATACGCGTCCCTGAAGATCGGGGGGAATTTTTGTCTGCAGGAAGGAATCCATCGAGACATTCACAACCGGGTCAAAGATGGAATTGATCAACATACCGACCAGCCAAAACACAAAGAATTGACCAATCCCCAAGAGTGTCAAGCCAAAGAGACTCGAAAGAAGCCAACCCAGGAGGATGGCACGCACCGGGCGTTTGATCCCGGCCCAGGCTGCAATGAAGATTCCTGTGACCACAGCCGCTAATGCTCCGACCGATTGGACAATACCCACGATTTCCGTGTCATTGCCGGTTCGTAATAAAAGCATTGGATATAGGGCCGCAACCGATAAAGCGATCCCAGAAAAGAGGTTGCCGGTAAAAAAGATCAACTGCAGCCCAAGGAGTCCGGGCCGCTGGAAAATATATCTGACGCCGTACATGGCTTCCTTGAAAAACTGTGCGTGCGATGATGCCCCTTCCTGTGTTTTGGGAGTCGAGGGCACCTCTACGAATAACAAAGCGCCGATCGAAACAACAAATGCGAGCAGGTTGAACACCAATACGCCACCCAGTCCCACAAGCAGATAAAGCCCTCCCGCAAGGAGCGGACCGAAAATTTCAGGTCCATCGTTGAGCAGTGACATCAACCCATTGGCACGGATAAACTGTTTTCTCGGTACCATGTTTGTGATCGCGGCGGAATAGGAAGGCGATTGGAATGCATACCCCACGCCCTGGAACACAGCAGAAACGTATAAATGCCAGACTTCCAAATTTCCCATGGTCTGGAGCCCCAACAAAACAGCGGTTGTCGAAAGTGCTACGAAGTCGTAAACCAACATCATCATTTTACGGTTGTAGCGGTCGATCATCACACCCGCAAACAGGACTGCTATGAGGTAGGAACCAAAGAAGAAAAATTCCAACAGCCCCACTGCAGTGCCGCTGTTCGTAATACTAAAGATCCATATCGGCAGGGCAACCGTCGTAATACTTGATGCAATTCCAGAAACGATCTGACCCAGCCAGATAATGAAAAGTCCCTGCATCCCGTTTGGGCGGTGAAAAGTGGGTTCCATGCCTGATTACGCTCTCAAAAAATGAGCATAACACAGCGCATAACTTACGACAACCCTTACGTGAGTCACTATACTTTTAATGTCATTTCAATATTCATGTGGACTCGGCAACAGGGATGGCGTCATGATCCGTGAGAATATCCTCGGCATTCCGGATTGGACGAATAAAATATCCGGCCGATCCTGCCAGGATTCCGCCCAATGCACTGAAAAAGACGAGGAGGCTCATCCCTGCACCGGGTCCGGGTAAAACGAGCCAGCCAAATATCGATGAAAGGCTGCCAGATGCGCTCATCCCCGGCTCGAGGATGTAATCGGCCAATAACCCCGCAATTAATGGCGAAATGGGATTGGTCATCCAGGCGATCAAGGTGCGGGCAGAGAAGACACGTCCCTGCACATCAGGCGGAACTTTCGCCTGCCAGATGGACTGGTTCGAACCGTTGATCAACGGGATAAACAGTGCCGATAAGGCATTCGTCGCCAACCAAAATGGGACCCACACGCCCAGCCCCATGATCGCAAAAAAGAAACTGGATACGATCCATCCCGCCAACACGCCATGGACCCGGCGCTTGAACCCTCCCCACGCCGACATGGCCACGCCTCCCACCACGCCGCCAATGGCTCCCGCCGATTGAACAATTCCCAGGCTGACGCTGTCGTTCCCCGTCCGTAACAGGATCATCGGTGCAAGAGCAGTGTAGGCAATACCAGAACATAGGTTTCCAAAGAAGAAAACCAATTGCAGCCCAAGAAGGCTGGGACGGGCAAAGATATAACGGAAGCCAAATACAGCCTCTTTGAAAATATTTCCTTCTGCGTTTGTACCTTCCTCCGAACGCTGTGGTTGGGGAATATGAACCAATGACAGGATCAAGATTGCCAGAAGAAACGTAGTGACATCCAAAAACAGGATCCCTGTGAGATCGATCAAAGGCAACAACGCACCGGCCAGCATGGGAGCGATGACCCCCGGACCAACATCAATGAGAGACATCATGCCATTGGCGCGTCCATACTGCTCCTTGGGAAGCATCGTACTGACCGTTGCAGAATATGCGGGCCATTGAAAGGCGTTTCCCAGTCCCTGAAAGATCGCCGCTGCATATAAATGCCAGACTTCCAACAAGCCAAAATATTGCAGCAGGAGAATGGAGATCGTCGCCATACCTGCAGTCAGATCACTAACCATCATCATTAACTTTCGGTTGTGACGGTCCACCATCACACCGGCAAATGGAGTAATGAGCAGGAACGGAGTGATGAAGAACACCTGCATTAAACCCAACGATGTAGCACTGCCTGTTTTTTGAAAGATCCAGATCGTTAGCGCAAACGCACTCATACTTGTGGCAAGTACTGAAACGATCTGACCGAACCAAACCAATGTAAAGCCGAACATACCAGTAGGACGCTTTTTCGCGGTCATCGGATTCTCCCGATAAAAAGAATAACAGACACTTTAAAGTCAGACAACCCTCGCACGAGGGTTGTCTGATCTCTCTACACGTGGTCTACGCGTTGTACGTGTGCTTGGCACTACTCCACATAGATCTCGACGTGCTCCCCGTCCTCTTCATCGGTTACGTCAATGATCTTGCCCGTGACGCCCGAGCGCAACGCTTCCATCACATTCGACATGTTCACGCCCTCGACCTCCGGCGCGAAATGAGCACCGATCTTCATCCCTGCATCCACCAGCGCAAGCGGAATCTGCACCGAAGCTTTTGAGCGCCCCGTACGCACATCGGTCACGCGGATGCGCAGCCAGCGTGGTCCTCCCGGCATTCCCGGCATGCGAGGTGGAGTCGGAGTACGAGGTCCGTTCAACGCGGAAAGCAGTTTCGTGCCTTCCTCGGCGCTGAGTTTTCCTTCCTCGATCATCTTCAAGATCTTCATTCGTTCTTCAGAGCTAGCCATAATGTGCCTCCTTATCCGATATAAACCTGCACGCGCTCGCCATCGTCATCATTGCTCACGTTGACAATAAATGGCTCACCGGATTTTCCTGTTGCATCCAGGATTTGAATAATGTCATCTACATTTGTGTTCTTTATGCCCTGAATATTATGCCCAAAAGTCCGCAGGAACCACGAAGTCAATGCAAGTGGAAGCGGGAAACCGAGCGTAATATTTCGCGGGCCGTCTTCAGCATGACGCCGATCCACGTTCACATACAACCAGCGCGAACTCTGTCCGCCGGCACCGATCACGATCAACAAGACACCTAAAAAGAGTGGGAACAATAAACAATAAAACCAGAAATTCATCCCGGTGTTCATTTGGATCGAGTAGATTCCCCACGAGCTTAACACGGCGATCACAACACCGACCCACAACGGGATCATCGCAAACTGACGGGCACGCGCCTTGACATCTTCGAACTCAGGAGCGGATGTTTCGCTTCCTTCGTAGCCCGAGGAAGGTTCAGCTTGAACGACTTCGATCTCCGCCTCTACCTCATCCGTCTCAAGCGCGCGCATCAGGTTTGCGGCTTCCTCGGCTGAGATCTTCCCCTCTTCCACCATCTGCAATATTTTCTTACGTTCTTCAGAAGACATTACTTGCCTCCTTCCAACGCTTTGAGCAATTGTTCCGCCTGTTCCGATGTAATCTTCTTCTCCTGCAGCATTTTCAGGATCGCCATGCGCTCTTCATCTGCCACTGGTTCCGATTTGGGAGCACCGGGAGGTGTAGGCATGCCCTTGGGACCGAAATCCCAGGAGGGTCCGGGACCAAAATCCATTCGTCCCGTCCAGCGACGTGCCTGTCTTTCTACATGACGCTCCGCGCGGCGAGTAGCTTCCTCAGCACGCTTGGCCGCGCGTGCGGTCGCCTGTTCCACCTGGCGCGAGATCTTTTCACCAAAGCCGGACCAGTCGAAATTCAGACCTGCAAAGTTACCGAATTCTTCAGCAGATTCTCCAGCGTTTGCCTGATTGGTCAGTCGGATATCACCGCCAGCGCTTAGGATAATCTTTGCAGCGCCATTTCCCAGCGTTACAACACGTTCCGTTGCGTCTGGGTCTTCCTCAATACCTGGCCATTGCACATCGATCTCATCGCCCTGCATGGTTACGGTCGCATTGGCAGTCGACGGCAAGACAAGCAGAATGTCGTCTCCTGCGATCACAGAATATTCGCCGTCGCCACGCGGCTCAAGATACACAACCACATCCTCACCCACATTGGCCTTGATATTGCCGCGCGCACCGCGCAGTGCCAGATCATCGGCAACCGATTCGATATTTACGTTCCCATCCACATCACGAACGGAGACATCGCCATTGGCATTCTTAACATACAGATTCCCGCGTGCGCCGCGCAGGCTAAAATCAGCCTGGATCATGTCGATCGAAACGGAACCCACATCCCGCATCGAAAGATCGCCACTGATCTCGCGGATCGAAATATCGCCGCTAACGCCGCGTATGGCCGCATCTCCGCCAATGCGGGTAAAGGTCAATGTTGAAGCTTTGGGCAGGCGCAGGGACACATCGTCCTCGCAGGACAGTCGAATCTCATCGCCATTCTGCTCGATGTTGATCTCATCATCATCAGCTTTGACAAGGATCTCACTCCCCTCCCAGCCAACAATGCTAATATCGCCACCGATTCGATCGATCACGATTTTGGGAGATGTTCCTGCAGAGATCATTTTTGACATGACTATTCCTCCTCACCGCGCAATAAGCGCATGGCTTCATCGGCTGAGATCTTTCCCAATTCCAGATCTTCCAACACTGTATTGCGTTTCTCAGCACTGACTTCAATGACTTCATCTTTGCCAGGTTCGAACCCAAGAGCTCGGATCACTTCATGTAAACGGTTGCGGATCGTCGGGTATGAAAGATTGAGTTCCTGTTCCATCCGATTGATCTTGCCCTCACAACGTACAAAGGTCACGATAAAATCCAAATGTTCCGCGGTCAAATGTGCAAACGGCCCGCCAGTGAACTGTCCTTCAATGGAAGTATCACACGATGGGCAATGTAAACGAGCAACGGTCAATTCAGAGCGACAAACCGGGCAGCGTGTTGGAGCAGCGTACATATGGATCCTCCGGAAACTTGTTCAACATCAGGCGTATAATCGCATTTATTCCATTTATTCAAAGTAAGGCTTCAAATTCTTAACTTTTGCCTTTGTTATATGAAATATTATAGGCAATTTATTCAATTTGTCAATAGTAAAATAAAAAATATAAATCAATTTCATATATTTCTAAAAGAATATTGAACCAAAAGTAAAGAATAACGAAAAATCTCTTAAATATCCACTGGAGACACCATGATCCGCTCGCTATTTTTTGAATCTGGAAAGCCTATACGCAAGAACTTACCTCCACAGGAATTTCCCCGGCTCATTCGAAACCGACGCGGCATCTTATGGGTGGATTTTGTCGCCGAACCGGCCGATATCTGCCTCCCCATTTTGCAGGGTTTTGGTTTCCATCCCTTAGCCATTGATGATGCGCTTCAGGAAACCCATGTTCCTAAATTGGATGACTGGGGTGAATATCTTTATGTTGTCCTCAACTATATGCATGCCCACAAGCACGATGATGAATGGGATACATCTGTTGATGAACTGGATATTTTCTTGGGCCCAAACTATATCGTCACACACCATGATCATCCCATCACAGGCGTTGACTCAACCTGGAACGCATGTGACCTTGATCCACGCACACTTCAGGAGGGTCCAGACCATTTGTTATACAAGATCGCGGATTATCTGGTCGCAGATTATATGCCCATTATCGAGGAAATTGATGAGGGGATTAATTTGATCGAGGACCAGGTATTTGATCGCCCCTCGCCTCGGACCCTTGAAAAGCTGTTTGCGCTGAAACGCGTCCTATTGACGATGAGACGGATTCTGCTCCCACAGCGGGAAGTCCTGAATAAACTTGCACGGGATCCGTACAAAGTGATCGATCCGAAAGACCGGATCTTCTTCCGCGATATCTACGACCATCTCGTTCGGTTGCATGACATTAACGAAAGCCTTCGCGATCTTGTAGGTGGAGCACAGGATACCTACTTATCTGTTGTCAACAACCGCATGAACGAGATCATGAAAACGCTGACGATCATCACCGTCCTCTTCATGCCGCTTACGTTTCTCACAGGCTATTTTGGGATGAACTTTTTCGAACCGCTTGGCGGTCTGAAAGCGTGGACCACGAATCCCGTTTTCTATCTTACATTGGGGACCATACTTCTGACACCCATTGCCATGTATATCTGGATGCGCCGCCGAACATGGGTTTAGCCATCCAAATTATCCTTGACACAGAACAGACGTTCGGTTATCATTCATAGCACAAATGAGCGAAGAATGCTCGTATGCCCTATTTCGGGCAGGAGGCAGCTATGATGATGGTACGCAAAAGCAAAGGTCTCGGAGAACGCCACCAGAAAATCCTTGATTTCCTTTCGGAATATCAACGGGAAAATAAATACCCGCCTTCCATCCGGGAAATCGGAGAGAAGACCGGCATTTCTTCCACTTCGGTGGTCAATTATTATCTTGACCAACTAGAAAAAAAGGGCATGATCGAACGCGATCGCAAGATTTCACGTGGTGTACGCCTTGCAGGCATCAATGTCTCTGCAGACACCTTGCGTATCCCGGTTCTCGGTCCCATTGCAGCGGGTCTCCCCCTCCCCGAGTTGGATCCCAACGTGAGCTTCATGAGCGATAACGAAGCCAACGCCGTGGATATTGCCCGCAGCCTCCTGCCATCCAAGGAAAGAGGCGAGAATCTTTTTGCTCTCGAGGTAAAAGGAGATTCCATGATCGACGCCATGATCAATGATGGTGATATCGTGGTGATGAAACCCGCCTCCGAAGCGCGGAATGGCGAGATGGTAGCTGTATGGCTCCCTCGCGATAACGAAGCTACCCTGAAGTACTTCTTCAAGGAAAAGGACCGCTATCGCCTCCAGCCTGCCAACCCGACCATGAAGCCAATCTTCATCAAGAAGAGCGATCCATTGGAGATCAAAGGCAAAGTGGTCATGGTCATCCGCCGAATGGAAAAACCTCTGGCGGCTTAATCAAGAATAATAAACAGGCTCCTTTATTGAGGAAGCCTGTTTATTATTAAGTAAATGAATCACAAATTGCCTACACCCAAAGAACGTCAATTATTGATAGAGTCTTATCAATATATAAATTTGCATCGAAAGTTTCCAGATAATGAGGTTTTATCTGAAGCATTGCATGTAGAAGCGCCTCGTGTGAGTAAACTCAAAGGTGAGCTTAGGGAAAAAGGGTATCTTGATGGAAAACACGGGAATGAGAAATTAACAGGTAAGGCTATTCAATATCTTACAGATTCAAGGAATATTCCAGGCTACAAAATTGTATTAAATACATTCATTCCTTTAGCTGGGGAGGTCAGTGCAGGTAGAGCAACTAAATTTGATGATTTAGCAGTTTTTCTGGATGATCAGGGCGAAGCTACAGAAGAGATTGCGATTCCAAATTTAGCTACTACGTCAAGCGACAAGAGAGTTGTTGCCTTACGAGTCCGCGGAATTAGTATGGAATCTGCGGGAATACTTGATGGTGATTTTGTCATTGTTGAGCTAAAGGACAAAAACGAATTATTAGGTGTTCGTGAAAGTCAGATCATCGTAACTGACTATCTATCTGAGGAAGATGAATCAGCTGTAGAAGAAGAATTGACAGACCTTGATAATTTGCCACTAATTGGCTACACGTTAAAAGTGTATCGTGGAATCTCCTCCGACAAGTCAGGGAAAAAAGTTTATAAGTTGGGTAGATTGAGAGATTATGGAAAACCTAATCCTCACGAGATAAAAACACGGGTCATTCGGCCAATTGGCAGAGTTATTGGGGTTTACAGAGACATAAGTCAAAAATAGGAATTAACAAAAATTTCTATTTTGATATAACCACCTTTTCAAAACAGAACACATGTTCTATACTCGCTAAAGAATTCGGCTATTTCAGTGAGGTAGAACCATGACCAAACAAAACAAGAAACGTTTTAAACCAGAGTTATTGGCTTACCATCAAGAAGGTTATGTCGACTTACAACTGCGTCTACCTGATAAATGGGTTATAGCAATCGTATTAGCCTTTGTGATTAAATTAATTCCGGAATGGTGGGGCTATTTTCAGAGCATATTGCCTATTCTATTAAAGTAAGATGTATGTAAAAAATCTCTACAGATATTGTAGGAAAACTTATTAAAAAAGTTGATCTAGTAAAAGGATAGTTTATGCCTACTGAAACCGTGACGTTGGACTGGGTTCGTGAACGACAATTCATCATGCACGATCGTAACGGTTTTCCCATCGTCATGGACCACCCAAACGGCGTCAATGCATCAGACTTGTTGCCTCTCAGTTTAATAGGTTGCTCCTCTTATGATGTGGTCGCGATCCTGGAAAAACAACGACAGGATGTAAAAGACCTGACGGTCAGTGCAGAAAGCGTGCGCGATCCAAATCCACCATGGAGTTTTCGAAGCATCAACATCCACTATAAAGTCAGCGGGAGGGAGCTCGAAAGGGATAAAGTTGCAAAAGCAATTGAACTGGCAGAGGAAAAGTATTGCGGAGTCTACGCTACCCTAAAAGGCACGGTGGAGATCACAAGCGATTTCGAAATCATTGAAGTTTAAGGAATAAAAAGACGGCTCGCAATGAGCCGTCTTTTTATTAGGCAAAACAATCGAGATTACTCGAGAACGACAGTCGCGCCAGCTTCTTCGAGGCTCTTCTTGGCAGCGTTGGCGGCATCCTTGCCAGCGCCGGTAAGAACCTTGCCACCAGCGGTTTCAGCAAGGGTCTTGGCTTCGCCGAGACCAAGCTGGGTCAGCTGACGAATGACCTTGATGACATCGATCTTCTTGGCACCAGCGTCCTTGATGACCACATCGAATTCAGTCTTCTCTTCGACGGGTTCGGCAGCGGCAGCTGGGCCACCAGCAACAGCGGCAACAGCCACAGGTGCGGCGGCAGAGACACCCCATTTTTCTTCCAACAACTTGACGAGTTCAGCCGCCTCGAGGACGGACAGGGTGGAGAGTTGCTCCACGATTTGATTGAGATCAGCCATTGTATAGTACTCCTAACTAACTGAGAATTTATGATTTTCGTATTTGCGTAATGATCGAGCCGATTACGCGGCGGCGGGAGCCTTCTCTGTGAAGGCTTTGATGACGGCTGCCAGACCACGTGCCGGCTCGGCGATGGTGCGGACGAGTTTGCCGGCCGGAGCCTGCAGCACGCCCAACAATTGGGCACGCATGACGGGCAGGGGCGGCATTTCCGCCAGCGCCTTGACCTGGGCGGGATTGAGCGCTTGTCCGCTCATAAAACCGCCCT
>CAZKSG010000038.1:4545-29282 GCA_964555335.1 uncultured Anaerolinea sp. | reverse complement strand
CCAATGGAATGAGGACCACCCCGATGACCAGGTGACCGATACCGATTAGGCACCTCGCCCCGCTCCCCAGCCCACCGACCCCGGTGGGCTATTTTTTTCAGAGTCTTTCCTTATATGCATCGCAAAACAATGCAGACCTTACGGTCAAAAAACTGGGCGGGGTCAGAAACCCTCGCCCAGCTAGAGTTTGATCCCAGGGCACTCCAGTACAAGACCCTATCCTGTCTACAAGGGTGAAACCCGGCAGGCAATCGTCAAATCTGCATCTTCCAGGATGATCTGAATGGACTCCTCCTTGAATTTCGCCAGAAAGACCTGTGTCCCAATATCGAAGACTTCCATGTGGAACGTTTCGGCGTCTTCCCAATAACCGATCAGCGCATCTCCACTGGGAGCCAATTGGCGGTAGTGTCCATCCAGGCCGATCTCCCAGACAAGGTCCTGACCAAAGGGTTTATGGTACAACACGGCCACATTTGGGTCTTTGAAATCGAAGCGTACCGATTCCAAACCCAACGGATTTTTCTCGCACAGGAACAGTGTACCCGAGACAATGTTGGCGATCTGCGGGGTAACGACTCCTGTTGGAATGGCACCCGTTTGCTGTATACGAGTCAGTGTCTCTTCGAGCACTGCCTCTCCATTGGGGTTAGCCGGCAGAGTTCGGTTCGAACGAAGCAATGGCAGGAGCAGATCATCTTCGATCTCTGGGATATCGAATCCGCCTCCCGTGGTGACCAGCACCATATTCAGCGCCGGGATCACGTGGATCGTTTGACCGCCTCTCCCGGCGGCGAAGTAACGAGTCGTGTTGATCCACCAGCCGTAACCATATCCGTTATCGTGACCGACCTTGGTGCTGTGTCGTCGGACCGAGTTCAGGACCCAGTCCTGAGATACGATCTGCTGTCCGTTCCAATTTCCCTGGTGCAGCCACAGATAGCCGATCTTGGCAGCCGATTCAGGCGTCATATGCACATCGCCCCAGCCAAAGTTATAGCCTTGCGGGTCGATATCCCAGAACGCGTCCTGAATGCCCAGGGGTCCAAAGAGATTTTTCTGCGCAAATTGCATCGCGGTCATGCCCGTTGACTCCTGCAGGATCGCCGAGAGGATGTGCATCCCCGGGCTGTCATAGCAGAACGTTGTTCCCGGCTCGGCAACCATGGGACGGTCGAGCGCTGCCTGCACCCAATCGGGGTTGGCGCGCATGGCTTCAATGGTGGGCATGTCCCCTGGCTCACAGCCAGATTGCATCCCATTCCTCATGGTTACCAGATGCCGAACGGTCATGTGGGCTTTGCGCTCATCCAGGTTGGCAATCGTCCGGTTCGGGAAGAACGAGATCATTGACTGGTCAAGGTCGATCTTGTCCTGGTCCACGGCGATGCCGATCAGGGTGGTCATCACACTCTTGGTCACAGATGCAAGGTTGTGCGGGAATGTACCATCGTACGGGGCGAAGTGAGCATCCAGCACCAGGTACCCGTTGTGAACGATCAGCAAGCTGTCGATGTTTGTCCCTCGTTCCTGGATCGCCTGTAATGCCTGTGCCAGTTTCAGCGAGTCGAAACCCTGCTGCTCCGGCGTGTTGGTCTGCCAACCCTCTGTAGGCCAGTAGTCTGGAGGCGGCACGGCAGACGGCTCGCGTAGCCCGGGTGTCACTGCCCATGCCGCGCTTGTAGTGATGAGCAGCACAATTGCTGTAATGACCCAGAGAATTCTCTTGAGAGTTGATGTATGAGTAACCTTCATTGCAGTTCTCCTGTATAGTCTGAAGTTCAGGATACGAACCAGCGAGCCGGCTAGGCGGTGACGCGGCGTGCTTTGAACATGGCGCTGCCGATCAATCCACCGAGAAGACCGAAGACGATATCAAAGGCCACGCCGAGAAGATTGAACAACAGTCCGCCAGATCCCGTCAGTGAAGATTCCATTTGTGTCCAATCGGGACCGGACATGAACGGTTGAAGCTCCCGCAGCAGACCGCCCGCTCCGGCCAGCCCCAGCGGGCTCAGCACCATCCCAACAAGCCCGTGCCATACACCAGCGAGCACACCGGTGAAGATCGCTTCGCGCACGGTCACAGTACCGTTCAGTCGGCGATAGAGCCACACCGCTGCAACCGGTCCGATCCAAAAACCCGCACAGATCAGCAGGTTGACCAGGCTGACAAAGGGAGTATTGACCAATACAATACTGATCAAACCACCTGCCAGACTGGCGACAAACAAATGTTTACTATTCATTTCTTTCTCCTTCGGGCATCTGCCCCAATATGGGCGCACTGAATATTGCTTCCACCAGCATTTCCATGGGTGCACCCTTGACCACAAAAAAATCCACTCCAGCCTCCAACGCCGTCTGCCGCTCCGCCTCTTCTGCATGGATCGTGAGGGCGATCACCCGGCAGGATGGCTGTAAGGCTTTGATCTGAAGGGTTGCATTGCAACCATCCAGGAGGGGCATCTCCAGGTCCATGAGAACAACCTGTGGACGTAAAGTCTCTGCCAGGTGAACAGCTTCCAATCCATTGTTGGCCTCGCCGACAATCTCGAGTCCGCCGGTCAGCGTTAGGAAGGTGTGCAAATCCTGTCGCACTTGTTCACGATCATCCACGATCAATACACGGAGGTCAGCCATGAGCTCACTATACGCGCGGGTTAACAAAAACGTATCTGCCGCAAGGTTGAATTCAGCATCCATCTCTGGGTGGGATTTTTGGATTGCACCTGCGACAGTAAAGTACATCGCAAGTCCTACGACTTGCGATGTACTTAAGAATGATTTGACAGCTTTGGATTTAGTGAGGACGTAATTCCGCGATGAGCGAGCGCAACTGGCTTAAAGCGCCGGAGGTCATTTCCTCCAGGCGCTCGATCTGAACGGACACCCGAGCCGGATCGCGTTCCAGAAGCAGGCGTGCCGACTGCGAAGTGAGTGAGATACTGAAGATCACCTGGCTGACCGAGTCGTGCAATTCACGGGCCAGTCGGTTTCGCTCACGCGCGGCTGCCAGTTCCTCTGCCTGTACAGCGTACTCCTGCAGCCTATGGTGAGCAGATTGCAGCTCGCGTAGCAATGCCTGGCTTTTGGCTTGTTCGGCTTGAGTCCGCAAATAAAGGTAATCATAAGAGATGAGAAATGTTCCGGATGCCGCATTCAACAAGATGAAAGCAAAGCCTTCCCACCAACCCATGCCCGGAATCACAGTGAAAGCCAGTAAAAAGATAAATAGGATCACCCAACGCAGCGCAACGGTACGCGAGAAGGTACGGAAGATCTGAACGCAAAGCGGAAAATACAAAACCGTATGAAAGTCCAAAAATGGACGAAGAATGGAAAGCACAACGATCCATGCTGTCTGTAATGGAAAATAAAACCATAGATACCAGTGGAAACGCTTTGAAAGCAAAGGTTCCAAAGTGAACAACAACGAGAACACTACAATAAGGGAAATGACAACATATAGATTTCGTTGACCCTGATAGAAAAGGACGCTGCGCAATACAGCAACACCGATCAGGATGGCTCCGATCAGGTATCCACCCTGATATCCATGCGACCGTTCCATGGGCTTCATCCCAGATCTCCAGACGGTTTCTCTGTCGCCATGATTCGAGTACCCTTCCCCGGTTGCGACCAGACCGACAGATCCCATCCAATCTCGCAGGCATGTTCCCGCATGCCGGCCAACCCCAAATGGCCGCTCCGTTCCATCACTGCATCTGGGTCAAAACCGGCTCCTCGATCTTCGATCTCCACGCAGCCATGTCCCTCGGTCAGGTTGAGGCGTACAACTGCCTCGCATGCCCCACTGTGTTTCGCAATGTTGATCAACGCCTCATGCACGATGGAATATAAGCCTGCAGCAAGCAGGCTCGATTTTGCCGCCTCACCATGAATTTCCAGCGATACCTGCAAATTGTTCCGCGCTTTCAGTTCAGCCGCCAGCTGACGTAGAGCACCCGGCAACCTTTCCCCGCCAACGGAATTTGGTCTTAACTGGGAAACAAGTGTTTGGATCTCGCGCTGGGCACTCGCAGCCAGTTCTTCGACACGGTCAAGCTGTCTCGCTGCACGAGACGGTTCTTTATCCAATAACAGGTGAGCAGATTGGACAGCCAGATTCATGCTGAAGACTGTTTGTGTAACCGAATCATGTAATTCACGCGCGAAGCGGTTATGTTCCTGCTCGATAGCCAGGTATGCCCTTTGATCGACGTAGTTCCGCAGTTGGTCGTGGGCGACCTGCAACTCCTCCAGGAGTTGCGCGTTTTGGTCGTGTGTTGTTCTGGCCTTCTGAACCTGGTGAGCATATCCACCTACAAGCAGACAAATGCCGGAATACAAGAGTCCCATCACAAGCCCAAACATCCAACCCACATCAGAAAACAGCAAGGTGATGGTGATCGCCAGCGAAAAGGCTGCGATCATGAGAAATCCCACACGCCTGCCAAACGTGGAAACAGCATCGAGGCTGAGTGGAATGAAGAGCATGGCCAGAAAGTCCTCGTATGAAGAAAGAATCATGGCTCCGATCACGAGGAAAGATTGAAAGAATAGATAGAGGAATTGTGCGCTCGAGCGGCTTGAAGCTGGAAGCAGCCTTCGATGCACCAGCCATGTTTTGCCGAACAGAAGCACTCCATAGCCGATCAACAGTGCCATGACGATGGGAAACTCGGGTCTGGCAGATAGAACCACCGCCGTACGCCAGACAACCGCAGCAAAAATCAAATACACACCGAGAATAGGCATCAGTTCGTGTCCGTGTCGAGCCCATGTTTCAAGGCATAGATCGCCGCCTGGGTCCGATCTGCCAGGTGCAATTTACTGAGGATGCTACTCACATGAGTTTTGACTGTCTTCTCGCTGATAAAGGTTCTTTCTGCAATTTCGCGATTACTGAGTCCCTGGGCGATCCATGACAAAATCTCTCGCTCACGCTCGGTCAGGTCACTGTTGGCATCGCTCGCAGCCTGACGCCCTGTGGACGTATCCTCAGCTAACGCTGACATCAACTTTTTGGCAACTTCAGGATGTAACTGCACTCTGCCGAGATGGGCCTCGCGTATTGCGTGAACCAACTCATCTGGCGGAATATCTTTGAGCAAATATCCGTGCGCACCGGCGCGGATCGCAGGCAACACTTTGTCTTCCTCGCCAAAGCTGGTCAGGACAAGGATCCGCGACATTGGGCTACATTCCATGATCTTTGGAATGGCTCGAATGCCGTCCATTTCGGGCATCACAAGATCGAGGAGGACAACATTGGGCTGCGTGTGCTGAGCCAGTTCTACTGCACTATTCCCATTGCAAGCCTCTCCTACCACTTCTATGGGCAGGTCGGAGTGATCCTGCAATTCCAGAAATGTGTGTAGCCCCTGGCGAACCACAGCATGGTCATCCACGATGAGTACTTTTATCGCGCTATTTGCCGAAACATGAACGTTGTCCATACCGCTATCCCTCCCCGGATAGAGACGATACCATCTCACTACTCTATACGTTATCAGTATAGTTTCCCCAGATCGATTGTCAAGTCTAAAATGGCATGGCGAGGGCTTGATTAAAGTCGAGTGAGGAGGGCCAAAGACAGGTCAGGCTCGGTTGCTACAGATTCCTGCGTTCAGCCCTCCTTCAAACGGATCAACACCCCATCCTGCTGGCTACATGCCATGAGTGCACAGAAAGATGACATCTGGTTTCATTGCCATGGGCTGCGACGGATCCCAGAATCACCGCCATTGAAATAATAACGGTAACCTTTATCAGATTGGGTGTGGCAACTTGAAATCACCGGGAAAACGTGCAAGAATGGACTCAATGGTGCGCTCCCTGTCTTCATATCGAGTGTGAGCGGATCACGCAGCATGAAGGCGAACGCACGGGGGCACACAGGGCTTCAAGAAGGAGTATCACATATGAGACCCACACGTATTCTTTCATCTGTTTTGGTCTTGGCCACTCTGCTGGCATTCACGTTTGTCACACCCGCCCGGGCGTTTGACGGCCGCGGTGGTGATCGGGTGGTGATCGCGTCTGGCGAAGTCATTGACGATGACCTGTATGTTGGTGCACAGGAATTCATCCTGGAGGGAAGGGTGAATGGCGATCTGGTCGCTTTTGCGCAGACCGTCACCATCAATGGTACGGTCAACGGTGACCTGATCGCTGCCGGTCAGACAGTGATCGTGAATGGCACGGTGACCGGCGCGATTCGTATGGCGGGTTCGGTGCTGTTCGTTGGGGAGGCTGCCAACATTGGCGAAGACATCGTGAGCGCCGGATACAGCCTCGAGGTGCGACAGGGAAGCGTCATCGACAGAGACCTGGTCTTTGCTGGCGCTCAACTCATGATGGCTGGCGATGTCACCCGAAACGTGCAGGTGGCTGGGTCGGCGTTCAAATTGCTCGGCAAAGTGGGTGGGGATGTCAAGGCAGAACTCGGCTCAACCAATCAGGCTCAGGCCGGGTTCCCGCCCACAATGTTCATGCCGCAATCTGCGATCCCGGTGCCGTATGTTCCCCTCGGTCTGACGGTCGATCCGGCAGCGCGAATCAAAGGCGACCTGACATATACCCAGGATAAAGAAGTAAACCTCCCGAAGGCGATCATCGGCGGCAAGGTCAATTTCACTGTCTTCACACCCAGCGTAACTACCGGACCGAAAGAGCCGACCTTTGGAGAGAGAGTCTCCGCATGGGCGTTGAATTTCCTTCGCTCGAGCATCGCCCACATTCTCGTCGGCCTGCTTCTGCTCTGGCTCTTCCCGGCATTCATAAAGGGCCTGAGTGAAACGTTGAAGACCCGGTTCTGGCCCAGCCTGGGATGGGGTGCAGCCGGCTGGGTTGGGTTCTTCGTTGCTGTGCTGCTGCTCATCTTTGCCACCATTGCCGGAGGCATCGTGTTCGGGCTGCTGAGCCTGGGACAGATCACCGGCACGATCATATGGCTTGGCATTCTTGCTTTGCTGGCACTGGTCATTGGCTTTGTGCTGGTGACTACTTTTCTCGCGGAGGTGGTCTTCGGCACTGCCCTCGGCAAGTGGATTCTCACCCAGGCGCATTCGTCTCTGGCAGAGCACCGCTACTGGCCCATGGTGATCGGGTTGCTGATCACGCTGACGGTCATTGCCCTGTTATCCTTCCCATCCATTCCATCGTTCTTTGGCTGGCTGGTGAACGCTGCAGTGATCCTGTTCGGTCTCGGAACCTTATGGATCTGGGGACGTGACCGGATGACACACAGGGCTGTTTGATTACAGAATAGGAATGAGCAAAACTCACCCCGAAGATCGATCTTCGGGGTGAGCAGCATTTATCACTCCATGCTGAGTGCCAGACGGCATGGCAAAACAAAGGAGACCTTGCGCCAACAAGAGTAATTTTACATTCTGATCCTGCAGGTACATCGCGGCACCAGAGTTTGAGAAATTTACTTTGTGCCAACCCCGATTTTATAGTCAGTCCTCCCCAAGATCTCGTACAGTCCATTGAGCAATAGAATGAAAACACTGGTTTTTATGCTACCATGTAGGAAACGAACGAATGATATTACCAAAGAAGCGCGATCCCAGATTCATCACCGTACGCCGCGGGGGAACACTCACAGACTCCAACCACCAACTGCTCGCCCAGTGGGCTGCAACATGTGCGGAACACATCCTGTACCTGTTCGAGTCGGCACAACCATCAGACCCGCGGCCTCGCCAGGCGATCGCTCAGGCTCGGGCATGGGCCCACGGCGAAATCACGATGACCCAAGCTCGAATTGCTGCCGGTCACGCCATGGCAGCAGCCAGAGAGTTACGCGGGGCTGCAAGAGAGGCGGCCTTTGCAGCCGGGCAGGCTGCGGCAGTGGCACACGTTGCGGCACATGAGTTAGGCGCAGCTGCCTATGCGATCAAAGCCGCACGGGCAGCCGTCATTGAGAGTGAAAGGGACAAGGCGGGTCGCTTGGAGTGTCAATGGCAGCGGGAGCAACTGCCGGATGCGATACGCGATCTTGTTCTGGATGATCAACGATTGCGAAACGAAATCTGCTGGTTCGTATTCGATTGCTGATCAGATAACTCAGTCGGGGATGGTGCATTAGAATCCTAAAGCAAAAAGCCTTTTGCTTTATCCAACCGCCATTGTTACCATGGAACGGAAGGCAGTGTAGGCAGTTTCCATTTCTTTTGCAACGAAGGTGACGCGAGTGCCATCACGTTCAGTATAGGGGATCTTGGAGGCGCGGTCGGCCATATCAGAGGCGAAGAACTCGACGGTGACGCGGATCGGTGTATCCAACACAAAGGGATCAGGGATATCGCCTTCGGCGAGTCGCTCCACAGCCCGGGAGGCAGCCGCATAGATCAACTCTTGCGAGACCTGCGGAGCCAGGCATTCGGCAGCAAAACGCCCAGTGGCTTGTTTGACGATCGCGGTCTCCAAATCACCCAACAGATCGCACATCTGCCCACAAGCGGTCTGGTCGCCAGATGCCATGATAACCGGCACACCGAAATGACCGGCGAGCGCCCCGTTCAACCCATATTCACCTGTGAGGATATCGTTCAGCCAAACGTTAGCAACTGTCTTCGAAGACCAGGTATGGTCCAGGATGGCGTTGGGCGAACCGTTGCGGGCATGATAGCCAATGAAGAAGACAGCATCCACACTCTCGTCGATCCCCTGCATCATCGAATGAGGGGAAGGTGAACCGCTATTCAAACGGGCACGTGGGTCGAGCTCTTCGATCAGGATGTTCGAACCGTTCCAATGCCCATCGGCAATAATGACATCATCCGCACCAGCTTCACAAGCCCCTCTGACTGCTGCGTTGACATCCTGCGTCATGAGCTTGCGGAAGCGGGCATGTTCGGCATGTCCCGGTGTGACCTGGTCCCAGTTGGTGACGCCGGTGATACCTTCCATATCGACAGCGATCAAGATCTTCATGATTGGTTTCCTTCCCGTATGTTTTGACCTACTCGAACTGCTGAATTCCTGTTCAATCTACTTTCCACCCAACGACCCAGGAGCGGATAGTGATAATTATCCCCTTTGAGGGTACGATACCCTGCCCATTGTCCGAGAATATGGAACAACGGCATAACCAACAGAATGACAGCAGCGATCAACATCAAGGCGATGAACAGGATCAACCCTGTCATGCCCATTGGCGAGCTGCCGTTGGGGCTTCCTTCCAATCCTGTCAAGGCAAAGAGGGGAATTAAGCTCAGAAAAGCGAACCCCAACCCTCCAAAGTAGAAAAGATTCACGATCACATGATACGCAGATGTTTGAACGGATTGGAACTGAAGAAACGCATTCCGCCTGCCCTGCATGATCCATGTGGTGAACGGAACAATAAAGCCCCAGATGGGGATGATCACTGCAAAATGACCCATGGATGCGACCCAATGATCCTCATGCTCTTCAATCAGCCAGGCAGATGGGTCATCGCCGGATCGTTCATACCCCAGATAGGCAGCCAGTCTCCGTCCCATAAACGGGTAGCGAAACTCTCTTCCCAAAGCACAGGATACTGCGCCAAGTACAGGAAGGATCATATAGATACCCAACGATCCAAAAGCGAAGAGCAGGATCAGGTTCGACCAGAGACCCACGACTCGGTTGCCTACCCCGGCAGGAGGGGCGACCAACGCAAGTACGATCATCAGCACAATGAAAAGGACAAGGTACGCCAGCAGCCAGACCGTATATCCCAGCGATTGGTAGCCCAACGCCTGCAAACATTGGAACGAAACATACTTCGATTTCCGTCTTTGTTCTGACCAACCAATGATGGGAAGCAGGATACCCATGCCAAAGGCGAGTGCAGAAAGATGTGCAAGAACGGACCAAACGCGTTCTTCGGTGGAGGGTGATGCGTTCATGGTGATTATGACATGTATTTTATCAGACCAAAAACTAACGTATAATCCCAAAAGATTACCCACTGGAGGAAAGATGTCTGACCTGGCCCTGTTTTCCCTGAGTGAAGAGCACAAGATGATCCGCGATGCGGCACGTGATTTTGCGCAGAAGGAGATCGTTCCGATCGCGGCAGAGTTTGATGAGAGTGGAGAATTCCCACATGCAACCATCAAGAAGATGGGCGGCATGGGCTTCATGGGCATCGAGATCCCTGAGGAATACGGTGGCGCAGGCATGGACACTCTTGCCTACGTGCTGGCTTTGGAGGAAATTTGTAAAGCAGATGCATCACACGGCGTGATCATGTCGGTGAACAATTCGCTGTACTGTCACGGCATTATGAAATTCGGCACCGAGGAACAGAAAAAGAGATACATCACGCCGATCGCTTCAGGGGAATCCATTGGTGCATACTCGTTGACGGAACCGCAGAGCGGCTCAGACGCAGGGACAATGCGTTCCCGCGCCACGCGCGATGGCGACTCGTACGTGTTGAACGGCCGCAAATCGTGGGTGACGAGTGGTCCCGTGGCAGATTATTTCGTGGTCTTCATGATGACCGACCCTGAGAAAATGCAAAAAGGCGTCAGTGCATTTCTCGTGCCGGGGAACACACCCGGACTGATGCGCGGCAAAAAGGAACCGAAGCTGGGCATTCGTGCATCTGCAACGAGCGAATTGATCTTTGAAAACTGTCGCGTGCCCGCTGAGAATCTATTGGGCAAGGAAGGCGAAGGCTTCAAGATCGCCATGACCGTGCTGGACGCGGGTCGCATCGGGATCGCGACCCAGGCGCTCGGGATCGCGGAGGCGGCCTACGAAGCGGCACGTCAATACGCGGTGCAGAGAGAGGCGTTCGGTCAACCGATCGGAGCCTTTCAGGGGACCGGGTTCAAGATCGCGGATATGAAGACCCGCATCGAGGCATCCCGTCTGCTCATCTATAATGCTGCGCTCGCCAAAGAAAAATCCAAACAAACGGGTGGACGCTATTCACTTGAAGCATCGATGGCAAAGCTGTTCGCTTCAGAAACAGCGATGTGGGTTGCCCACCAGGCGGTACAAATCCACGGTGGCATGGGCTACAGCAAGGAACTGCCCGTGGAGCGTTATTTCCGGGATGCAAAGATCACCGAGATCTATGAAGGCACAAGCGAGATCCAACGATTGGTGATTTCGAGAAGCGAATTGGGATTGAAATAAGAAAACATGACCGTGTCTGGCAACACCCCCACAGATGGCGCAGCCAATGCTCGAACTCTGTATCGGCGAGCAGCTGACATTCTGCATACGATTCGCGACAGACTTCAAACAAACGCGACACGCTGGACACTTTTACTGATCGGTATTGCCTGCATCGGGTACAGCCAATATCTGATGGAGCACCGCCTGCCGCTGGGGACTCCGAACCCAATCGCCAATTCGTGGAACGTCAAATACCGTCTTGAGATCGTAAATTATGACAATGTATTTCATGCCCTGCCCTACTTTCTGGGCGGGGCGTTCTTATGCCTGCTAACACTTGCACCGGCTGCATGGAAACGGGACTTCCGCAATTGGGCAGAGACCTGGCCGAAACCGAAGATGCAGCTTGCACTCCCACTTCTGAGCCTCGTGCTGTTTGGGTATCTACTCTTTCAACTTGGCAGGCACAACTATACTGGGGTCTATATCCTCCTCTGGCTGATCGTCATTTTCCTCCTCACACGTCTTTTCTGGGCATGGGATAAGACTGCATCGGTGAGTCACTCTCTGGGTATCACCTCTGCAGACGTGATCGGGATGTCTGTGCTTTTGGTGATCGGATTCGGGATCAGTTCCTTTGCCCTGAACGATATTCCCGTTATCATCGTCCCCGATGAAGGGAATTTCTGGGAGGTATCCCGGGCGATCGCAATCGGCAACCTGCATCCAGTATTTTTCGATTCGGGCGTGTACACGTTCCCTGTAGCCAGTTCCATCCTCCAGGGATGGATGATGCGCATCTTTGGGGTGAGTTTCTGGTCCTGGCGATTTGCATCGGTGATCGCAGGCGTACTGACAGTTATTCCATTGTATATGCTGACAAAGGAATGGTTTGGGCGCATTGCAGCTGTAACCGCCTGCGTAATGATGATCGCCAATCCCTATTTCATTTCGTTCAGCCGCCTGGGATATAACAATAGCCAATCGTTGCTCCCGGTTGTGCTGGCGATTTATTTCTTTACAGTTGGCACACGTAAAGGCAGCTATTTTTACCTGTGGATGGCAGGACTGACAGCTGGCTTTGGTTTTTATACCTACTTTGCCGCCTGGATGGGGTTGGTTTCCTTATGCCTGGGCGTGGCCTATCTATGGCTCAGCAAGGAGATCCGCTTCAGAAGGGCCCTTGCCGTTTTGGGGATCCTACTTGCAGCCTGGGGGGTTGTGTTTCTGCCGCGCATCGCCTATACCGCCAGTGGAAACAACAGCAAAGGGCTGGTCTTCAAGATCTTCGAGACAAGTTTTGTCAACACATTTTACGGGAGGGCCTATTACAGCGAAGCAGACCTGACCAACGTTTCGCCGCTCATCCCAATTGGCAGCCAGAACACCATGTTCTACAACCCAACAATCTACGGAAAAATGCTGACCCGCTCGACGGTGCGGTCCGTCTTTGCACTCTTCGATCCGTTCATCGTAGCAGAACACTTCCTGAATACCGGGCTGGCCGGTGTGATCACACCGGTCTTTTTCCTGATCGGGTTGATGGTGAGCCTGCGCCATATCAAGCAAATACGATTTGGACTGCCACTGCTTTGGTTCGCATCAGGAATGCTCTTTCTTAGTATCATTGGCACTTTTCCGCCGCGACATACACACCTTGTATCGGTCATTCCAGCAATGGCATTAATTTCTGCCGTTGGGTTGGTGGCAATCCTGAATAGCCTGCTCGAACTGATCACATCCCGCTGGGAGTGGATCAAAGGGTTGGTTTCAACGATCCTTGTTGCTGTGGTTTGTGCTGCCATCGGTTATTTTGGGTTCCAACGCTATTTTGTAGCAATGCCTAACGCATATCCCCCGCCTTTTGAAGATGTCGCCTCCTGGCTGGCGTGGAAAACCGAGACACCCGTACACCTCATCTACTTGAGCGAATTTAGCAAGCCTCATCGCGTTGAGTATCTGATCAACACGCACATTGCGCCGCACAGTTATACATCTGGTGTGATCAGAGAATTCGTACCCGAAATAACTATTGTCCCCGATGTTCCCACTATTATCTTCGTGGATACCCAACAGACACAGGGTATTGCGTTCATCGACAATCCTCCAGCTGGATTTCATACGCCCATACAGTTCTTCCACCACGATGGGTATAGCTACGGATATGCACTGACCAACACCGATATTGACCTCCAGTCCAAACCAGGCTTTGAAGATGGCTTGAACTCACTGCTCAACACACCCGTCCGTTCAGTGATCTCCGTGCTAATGATCCCGTTGTTGCTAGGCGTGCTCGGAGAAGCCCGCAAACTTTCCAATTGGCCGCGCAACGATATCGTGATCGAGTTCGGCAGCAATGTACCCAAAGCGGGAAAGGTCGAATTCCATCTGCGCCTGCGCATCCCGGCTCGTAAGCAGGATCGCCCCTAATCAGTTAAAATCATTCCCATGAAAACGGTTCTCTTCCGCCATCATGGCGGGCCAGAAGTGTTGGAATACACTGACTTCCCCACCCCTCAGCCCAAAGAGGATGAGGGGCTGGTCCGTATACGGGCAGCGGCTCTCAACCGCATGGATGTGATGGTCCGCAACGGCTGGCCCGGGCTCAAGCTGGAATTGCCTCACATCAATGGAGCAGATGGTGCCGGAGAAATTGCCGCACTCGGCAACGAAGTTCAAGGACTCAAGATTGGCGACCCCGTTGTCATCAATTCAAATCTGGGATGCGGAAACTGTGAGTTCTGTCTGACCGGCAAAGACAACCTGTGCCGCAACTGGCATCTGTTGGGCGAAACCATACGCGGTACGTATGCAGAATACGTGCCCATCCCGGCAAGGCAATTGTACAAACTCCCTCACGGATTCGACTATCACGCTGCGGCGGCATCTGCGCTCGTGTACTTGACCGCCTGGCACTCACTGATCAAACGCGGCAATGTGCAGAAAGATGAAACAGTACTGATCGTTGGGGCGGGAGGCGGGGTCAATACCGCCAGCGTGCAGATCGCCAAATATATCGGTGCGCGGGTTGTGGTCGTTGGATCTGATGCGCAGAAGTTGGAGAAGGCTGCGGCCATCGGCGCAGATATCCTGGTCGATCGTTCGAAAGAGGCGGACTGGTCAAAGTCCGTTTTTCTTGCCACTGAAAAACGCGGCGTGAATGTGGTCGTGGATAACGTTGGCACCACGTTCATGCAGAGTCTGCGCTCGCTGCGCAAAGGCGGACGTCTGCTCACGGTGGGCAACAGCGGCGCTCCCAAATTTGAATTTGACAATCGCTACATGTTCGCCAAGCACCTGAGCATTATAGGTTCCACCATGGGCACATTGCAGGATTTCAAGGAAGTGATGGACTTGATCGTTTCAGGAACGCTGAAACCGATCCTCGATAAAACCTATCCTCTGAAAGAGGCTGCCATTGCGCAGGAACGATTGTGGAAGAACGAAAACTTTGGAAAGATCACTTTGGACATTTCATGAGCAAACGCATTCCCTGGTTCGAGATCATCCTGATTGTCGTGGTTATGGCAGCTGGTTTGTACGCTGCGTTCTCCGATGGACAGAATCTTTCGTGGCGCTGGTTCGTACGCGACGACGCCTACTATTACTTCAAGGTCGCTCAGAACATCAGCGAGGGACATGGCAGCACCTTCGATGGCATCAATAAAACCAACGGTTATCATCCCTTATGGATGTGGATCTGTATACCGATCTTCGCGCTGGCGCGATTCGATCTTGTCCTGCCTTTACGAATCCTTCTTCTGGTCATGAGCGGGCTCTCCGTCGCGACCGCGATCCTGCTGTATCGGCTGATCGGTAAAGTGTTCACACCAGTCATCGGCGCCATGGCAGCCTTGTTCTGGGCATTCAACGCGGAGATCAACAACGTGGTATACCGGCAGGGATTGGAAACCGGCATTGCGGCGTTTTTCATCGCCCTGCTTGTATATAAGGTCTATCAGTTCGAAGTTTCCTGGCGGGAAAACGAGTCCACTCAAAAGCAGATTATCGAGATCGCCATCATCGCTGTGCTGACGATGTTCAGCCGGCTCGACCTTGTCTTTCTAGCTGGAATGATCGGGCTGTGGGTGGTCTTTCGCGGCAGTTTGTTGCGATACTATCTTCCGCTCGATATTGCAGCCATCATGGCCTTGGGCCTGCTTTCGGTCATAACGCGTGTTCAAATTTCAAATTATTACGATTACACAGACCAGGCTCTCCTACTGGTGGGAACAAGCCTGGTTATCAAGATCGTGTGTGCATTTCTGTTCGGGCTCTATTCTGAATCGATCTTGTCCAAACCCATTCAAGTAGTGAAACAAGTCTTTCTGTTCACCGTCACGAGCGCGATCCTTGTCGGCGGAGTGATGCTGGCTATCCAGCAATTAGGCGTTCTGAAAGGTTCTTTTGCACGTGCGGTCCTGCTGGTTGACCCGGTATTTACATTTTTCGTATTCACAATCAACCGCCTCATGTACACCGGACTGCGATCTCAAACCACGCATGAGACGTCGACCGAAAACCCAATTCACTTTTTCCGTGATCACTGGGAAAAATGGCTAGCAGATGGGATGCGCTACTACAGTATTGTCCTCGGCGCCCTGGGCATCTATATGCTCTGGAATACGTTAACCTTCGGCACGGCATCTCCCGTCAGCGGGCAGATCAAACGATGGTGGGCATCACGTCCCGGACGCCCGTATGGAGGCGCTACTTATGATATCCCCTCGTTTTTCGGTATCTCGTACGCTGGTGATGCAAATGCATGGAATCCCATATCGCGCCTCATCGGCCACTGGGCAGAGGGTTTCCGTTTGTGGGGATTGATCGATTTGTGGCGTTACTTTCTGCTCCTTCTTCTCTTTGCAATCCTCTTTTATCTACTCCTGTTCATTCACCGAAAAAAAGCGAAGAGCACTCTCACCCAGCTCGGTATCGTTCCGCTTTTCTTCAGTTCATGGCTGCAGGTACTTTCCTATCACACGACAGGCTACTCGGCATACAAAGACTGGTATTGGATCACGCAATTCATCATCATCGTGTTGACAATGAGTTTTATCGCGGGCATGTTCTATCAAATCGTCAAAAAAATTCCACAGGTACAGCTTCTGACATGGGGCATTGCCGCCTACATGGGAATCAGTCTGGCCCTGCCATACTGGCAGATCATTAAGATCAACATGCAATACGGCGAATGGGCGCCGGACGATCCCTATATGGATATCGTTCCGATCCTGGAAGCCAATACCGAGCCAGGCAGCCTGATCGGCTTTACAGGTGGTGGCAACCCCGGCTACTTCGTGCATGACCGTACCGTGGTCAACATGGACGGGCTGATCAATAGTTATCCCTATTTCCAGGCGCTGCAAAAAGGGGAGGCAGGGGAGTTTCTCAATGAAATGGGACTGGACTACGTGCTTGCCAGCCCTGCCATTCTCAATCAGCAGCCCTACATGGGACAATTCAACGACTATATGGAAGCGACAGACATCCGTTATGGTGGAAAACTGCTGATGCGCTATGGCAAACCTTAATATGGATGTGAATCCGCTTCCTTCCACGCCGGGGCCCGATACCGCTTTGGAGGGTGATTTCGTGCCGCAAAGACGCCCATTCGGTGTAACCCTGCTCCTATGGCTGGTGTTAATTCTATCGGCGTGGGGACTGCTCCGCTTTGCGGGTGCCCTGCGCTGGTGGGACCTACTTGTGGAAAAAAAGGCTCACCTTGGCCCGTTGTACCTGTCCATCACGGGAGCAGGCTGGGCACTCGCAGGGATCGTGCTGGTGTGGAGCATCCTATCCACAAAACGATGGGCACACCTGGCGGTCCTTATTTTCACTTCTGCCTGGCTGATTGAATACTGGTTCGAACGGCTTTTCTTCCAATCAGCGCGATCCAATATACCCTTTGCCATCGTTGCGACTCTTTTCATCCTGGCAATCACCGCGATCAGCGCATTGAACCGCAAGACAAAATCTTATTTGATAAAGAGTGAGGAATATGAGCAACCAAAAGAACATTCAACATCTGCGTGAACAGAAGACCAGGTCACGCCTTGGCGGTGGGCAGGACCGTATCGACGTGCAGCACAAAAAAGGACGCTTAACCGCACGCGAACGCATCGACATCCTGCTCGACAAGGGATCGTTCCGCGAAGTGGATGCATTCATCCAGCACCGTACACATGATTTCAATCTCGATTCGCAAAAGTTCATGAGCGACTCGGTCGTGACCGGTTGGGGCACGATCGAAGGAAGACTTGTGTATGTCTTCTCGCAGGATTTTACGGTTTTCGGCGGCAGTCTTGGCGAGGTACATGCAGAGAAGATCTGTAAGATCATGGATATGGCCATGAAGAATGGCGCACCGGTAATCGGTTTGAACGACTCGGGCGGTGCACGCATCCAGGAAGGTGTGGTCGCGCTCGGCGGCTATGCCGACATCTTTTTGCGTAACACGATGGCATCGGGCGTTGTCCCACAGATCTCAGCCATCATGGGGCCTTGCGCAGGCGGTGCGGTCTACTCACCCGCCCTGACCGATTTTATTTTCATGACGCGCAATACATCTTACATGTTCGTCACCGGCCCGGATGTGGTCAAAGCGGTGACACATGAGGAAGTTTCATTCGAAGACCTGGGCGGCGCCAGCGTGCATTCTGAGAAATCCGGCGTCTGCCATGTTGCGGCCGATAGCGAAGCCGATACGTTGTATCTCATTCGTAAGCTGCTCGGGTATCTCCCGCAAAATAACATGGAAGATGCACCATTCATGCCGATCGGCGACGACCCCCTGCGCATGGATGAAGGACTTGATAGCATCATCCCCGATGAACCCGGCAAGCCCTACGATATCAAGGATGTCATTCGCATGATCGTGGATGGCGGACAGTTCTTTGAAATCCATGAAGCCTATGCTCAGAATATTGTCGTTGGCTTTGCAAGATTGGGCGGTCACTCCGTTGGCATTATTGCCAATCAACCCGCCGTTTTGGCCGGTGTGCTGGATATTGATGCCAGCGAAAAGGGTGCACGCTTTGTCCGCTTCTGCGATTCGTTCAACATCCCCATCATCACCTTCGAAGACGTGCCCGGATTTCTACCGGGAACGTTCCAGGAACACCATGGCATCATCCGCTCCGGGGCAAAGTTACTCTATGCGTATTGCGAGGCCACTGTTCCCAAGCTCACAGTGATTACACGCAAAGCGTATGGTGGGGCATACTGCGTCATGTCATCCAAACATATCCGCAGCGATTTGAACCTTGCCTGGCCTTCTGCCGAGATCGCCGTGATGGGACCCGATGGCGCCGTGAACATCATCTTTCGCAAAGAGTTGGAAAAAGCGGTCGATCCCGTCAAACGAAAAGCGGAACTGGTGCAGGAATATCGCGAGAAGTTCGCCAGCCCGTATGTGGCTGCAGAACGCGGTTATATCGATGATGTAATCGAACCCAAAGAAACGCGCCCACGCTTGATCAATGCGCTGGAGATGTTGAGCAACAAGCGTGATACAAATCCGGCCAAGAAGCACGGAAATATCCCACTCTAACTTCGGTGTCAGGTGCGAGGTGTCAAGTGTCAGGCCTATTCCCTGACACATGGAACCTGATACCTGACCCTTCTTTATCGGAGGTGTCATGTTCAAAAAAGTGTTAGTCGCCAATCGAGGGGAGATCGCCGTACGCATTGTCCGTGCATGCCGCGAATTGGGTATCGATACTGTCGCCGTGTATTCGGAGGCCGATCGCCAGGCTCTACACGTCCGATACGCGGACGAGGCGTATTTATTAGGTCCAGCTCCCTCGCGCGAATCCTATTTACGGGCCGATAAGATCATTGATGTTGCGCGTCGCTGCGGGGCAGATGCTGTTCACCCAGGTTATGGATTTTTAGCCGAACGGGAGGATTTCGCGTCGGCCTGCACCGAGGCTGGCATCGCGTTCATCGGGCCGAAGCCTTCGTCCATTGCGGCGATGGGAGATAAGGCCGAAGCGCGTGCCACGGTCATCAAGGCGGGTGTACCCGTTGTGCCGGGCACCGAAGATGTCGGAAATATGACCGATGCCGAATTGCTCGCCAAGGCACAGCAGATCGGCTTCCCACTGCTAATCAAGGCTACGGCGGGCGGTGGCGGGAAAGGCATGCGAGAAGTTAAAAGCCTGGAGGAAATGCCGACCCTGCTCCAATCTGCGAGACGCGAGGCAGAATCTGCGTTTGGGGATGGCAATGTATATCTGGAAAAATTGATCGAGGGGGCGCGTCACATCGAATTCCAGATCATGGCAGATTCTCACGGAAATGTCATCCACTTAGGCGAGCGCGAATGTTCGTTGCAACGACGTCATCAAAAGCTACTGGAGGAAGCACCCTCCTCTGCGTTGGATGAGGAATTACGCGACAGAATGGGCACGGTCGCTGTGAAAGCCGCACAGGCTGTGGATTACATCAACGCCGGGACGATCGAGTTCCTGCTCGACAAAGATAATAATTTCTATTTCCTTGAGATGAACACGCGCCTGCAGGTGGAGCACCCTGTGACTGAAATGGTCACAGGCATCGATATCGTCAAGGAGCAGATCCGTGTGGCACGCGGCAGGTCGTTGAGCTACAAACAGGAAGATGTACACTTCAATGGTCACGCCATCGAATGCCGCATTAATGCCGAGGACCCCTATAACAACTTCCTCCCCTCCACCGGACGGATCACGCACAGCTTGCTGCCAACCGGTCCCGGCGTGCGCGTGGATACGGGCGTGTATCCCGGTTTTGAGATCACACCGTTCTACGATCCGATGATCGCCAAGTTGATCGTTTGGGGCGAGACACGTGCACAAGCCATTTTGCGGATGCGTCGCGCCCTGGAGGAGTACCGCGTTATCGGTGTACGTACGAATATTCCCTTCCACCAGACGTTGATGGATTCACATCGCTTCATGGGCGGACAATACGACACACGTTTTGTGGAGGAACGCTTCTCGATGCAGGATGCGGCTGAAGATGATGGAGACAACAACGAGATCGCAGCGATCCTGGCAACACTGGTCGCACACCGCGAGACCGAACGCTCTGCAACCATCGTCAACCGCAACGAGCGCGATACCAGCAACTGGAAATGGGTTGGGCGCTGGGAAAGAATGCACAGGTAATCTTTTATGAAATACATTACTACTGTCGAAGAGAAACAATTTGTAGTCGAGATCCTTGACGAAAAGCACATCAATGTCAATGGCAAGGTATACGAAATCGACTTCGAAACGGTCAGCGGGCAACCTGTATATTCCCTGATCGTGGATGGACGTTCACATGAGTCCTATATCTATCAAGGCGATGATAACTGGCAGGTGCTCCTGCGCGGGCGACTGTATCCGGTAGTGGTCGAGGATGAACGCGAAAAGCGTCTTCGCGCCGCGGCAGGCGGAGGCGTGGCAGAGACCGGCGAGTATCATCTGCGTGCTCCCATGCCAGGGTTGGTCGTTGCCGTTCCAATAGCAGAGGGACAGGAAGTCAAGAAAGGACAGGTGATCCTGATCCTTGAATCAATGAAAATGCAGAATGAATTGAAGGCGCCGCGCGATGGCATCATGGGGCGTATTCGTGTCAAAGCCGGGGAAAGCGTGGAGCAAAAACAGACGTTATTAAGCATCCAGTAATTGGATCCCTGAACTACATAAAACGTCCCGAAGGTGTAGGTTTTTTATCCCACACCTTCGGGACGTTTCGTATCACAATTGTGAAGATTTGATGTTGCTTCCAAAGTCCTGTTGTAATCGGGTGGCAAACCACGTATACTAATTGTTGGCTATTCAAATTCGACTCAGAGAAAGGATCCCCTTTTATGCATAAGCATTCTCCGATCCATTGTTTCGTTCCGCCTCATGTATTGAAAAATATTGCTACACAGGGAACCGAACGACAGAAAAATCTGGCGATTGCCACCCTGAAAACATCCGAGCAAATGCGTGGGCAACGGCAGGCACTGGCCGATTTCTCGGCTGCGGCGTTCCGTGTGGCTGCAGGTGGCAAGGAACGTATTGTGTACGACGCCAAGAATGGATCGAACCTGCCTGGCACAGCTGTGCGCAAGGAAGGGGATCCAGCGAATGCGGATGTGGCGGTTAATGAAGCTTATGATGGCAGTGGCGTCACCTACGACCTTTACAATGACGTCTTCCAACGTAACTCCATCGACGGTAACGGAATGCGACTCGACTCCACTGTGCATTATCAGAAGGGATACGACAATGCTTTCTGGGATGGAGAGCAGATGGTTTACGGGGATGGCGATGAAGACCTCCCTGTGGATGAGCGTCTCTTCAACCGCTTTACCATCGCCCTGGATGTTATCGGTCATGAACTAACGCATGGTGTCACCCAGTTCGAAGCGAAATTGACCTACTCTCAGCAGCCGGGCGCATTGAACGAATCCATGTCCGACGTGTTCGGTTCACTTGTGAAGCAGTACAAGCTCGGTCAGACCGCGGCTGAGGCGGATTGGATCATCGGTGAAGGATTGTTGACATCGAATGTCAACGGCGTGGGCATCCGTTCGATGAAGTCCCCCGGTACGGCCTATGACGACCCCGTGCTTGGGAAAGATCCCCAGCCTGCGCACATGAAAGACTATGTCAATACCATTAGCGATAATGGCGGAGTTCACATTAATTCCGGAATTCCCAATCATGCATTCTATTTGATTGCCATGGAACTTGGCGGCAACGCCTGGAGCAAAGCCGGTCAGATCTGGTATGTGACGTTGAAAGATAAACTTACCGCCAGTTCCAAATTCCAGGATTGCGCCAACCTAACCTACCAGGTTGCGGGAGAACTCTACGGTGCCGGGAGTCTCGAACAACAGGCCGTACAAAAAGGCTGGGCGGGAGTAGGCATCACAACAGATGGAAGCACCACCCCTCCATCGGGCGACGGATGTCTGGGTTCCCTGCTGCGCCTCCTGGGTGCTGCCCCCGCAAGAACAGAATAGAGAGGTATTTATGGAAGTCCAACGGATCAAGTATGAACGAACGGGTGGATTCACAGGCATGCGCATCGCTGCGGATATCGAGCCAGATCGCCTTCCCGAAGATCAGGCCCGCACCCTATTGGACCTGCTCGATGACATGGACTTCAACGAACTCCCCGAGCAGATGATGGACGACGCAGCAGACCAGTTCACCTACACAATAACGGTGGAAACGAAAAAATGGGAGCATACGGTTATGACAGGCGATGCATCTGCATCTGAAAAGATGCAGGAACTTCTGGGAATTCTTAACCGACTCGCCCGTAAGCACATGAAGCGCCAATGAAATATTGAAAAACAAACCCGCCTCAACGAATTCGTTGAGGCGGGTTTGTTTGTGTCCTGCGGGAGGCATATCAAGGAGCTTGAAAATGCCTTCGCTCTTGTGATTGATATCGGTTACGGTATGATCGTATGTGTGCTATTTGCCCACAGACCAGTATTTGTTCCTTTTGCCAATACGCGCCAATATAGCGGAGTGTTCAATGGGAGATTGATCGCCGGAACATAACTGCTTGCCGAGGGACCAGATGTTGAGGCATTTACAAGAGGGCTACTGAAATCAGCATTTTTGGAGATTTGAATTGTATAACCAGTAGCACCGAGAACATTATCCCAATCGAATGTGGGTTTGCCAGGTACGGTCAGGTTGGGAATGACGGTCAACGAGGTCGGTGGCGCAAGCGGCGTGCGGATCGTTCGAATCGCCGACCAACTGCTTGTGTGATCGGCAAGATCGATTGTGCTGACCGCTCTCACTCTCCAGTAATAGGTAGTGTTGGGGTCAAGCACATCTGCTCCCTGCAACTGATAGTCTGAGTCGGCCACAGGGTCGTTCCCTGTGGTACGACTAAACACTCCCAGGCTGAACTCCTTGTTCTTCGCGAACTGAATTTCATAATGCTTCAATGCGCCTGCAGGAACGCTGACAGGGATGATGGATGTGCTCCAGTCAAAGGAAGGCTGGTAGGTGTTCATCAAAGCATTGTTGGCAGGCAAAAGCAGGGCAGGCACACTGGGTGGGTTACCTGTAGTGAAACTCCAGGTCTCAGACCATGAGCTGGTCCCATAGGTTGTGCTCATTGCACGTACATGCCAGTACAACAGTGTATTTGCGGGCAGATCAGCAATCGGTGTAAAGGTAGATACGGCTCCCAGAGTTGCACTTAAGATCGGACCAGCCATATTCGCGTTACGAGAAATTGCGATTTGATATTTCGTAGCACCATCAACATCCTGCCAATCCAACGGCGGACGGCGGGTCGTGAGAGGAGATAGATCGGCTGGTGTAACCAATACAGGTGTCGCCAGAACTGTGCGGAATGTACGAACAGACGACCAGGCGCTATATTGGTCAGCTGAATTAAACGTGCCCACTGATCTAACCCGCCAATAATAGGTTCCCTTGGGATTCAGTAAGGTGAGATTGTCTGTATATTGAGACTCTTTAATGAGAGTGGGTGTGGTCGTTCCGGTGAGGGCCAAAGGATTGGCAAAGCCCGGCTCATCATCCACCTGGATCTCGTAATACTTGAAAGTGACTCCAGCGGTAACCGTAGCGTCGCCCCAATTGAACAACGGCGTGAAATCAGCGACCAGGGCATTCGAACCCGGTGCAGTTAGAACAGGGACACTTGGCGGGTTGCCCGTGGTAAAGGCTTGGAATGTTGACCAATCACTGACTACAGTCGCTGTCTTTGCCTGGACACGCCAAAAGAGAGGTTGATTTGAGAGCAAATCGCTCACGGGCGTAAACGGAGACGTCAGCGTGCTGGCAGAGAGTACAAGGGAACTAAAGGTGTTTACCTTTGAAACCTGCAGCACATAGCTGGTTGCGCCTGGCACCGCGTTCCAATCAAAGGAGGGGCGATCCGTATTAAGTAAACCTGACGGCGAATTCAAAACCGGCGTATCAAGTGGCGTCTTGAAACTAAACATAGCAGACCAATTGGAAACCATCCCGATCGAATTGAAACCGCGAACATGCCAGTAATAGGTCAACCCGGGGATAAGGCTAGAAGACGGTGTTAATTGAGAATCCGTAAGATTCGTTTGATCGATGACCAGGGAGGCAGGCGCAAATGTGTTGGACTTGGCAACCTGGATCTGATAGTACTGTGCAACCGGCGACGAAGCATTCCAATCGAGTAGAGGCTGGAGCCCGCTGACCTTGGTCCCATTGATAGGTGCAGTCAGGGCTGGGACGCCTGGTTTTACAAAATTGAAGGTGACGCTATTATCTGTGGATGTGGATGCGAAATTGGGATTCCCCACCAGGTCCACTACTACAGAGGATGGGATGTTCACAATCACGGTCCCACTACTGGTCATACCGCTGATCGCCACGTTATAGGTGGTCGCATCATTGGGAGCGATCTCTGTGATTGTAGCCGTCTTTGTGCCCGCCGCAGTGCCCGTGATTGCAACGTTGGAGGAACCAAACCCTGCAACTGGTTTCGAGAAAACAACTGTAAAGTTGGCAGGCGTAAGTCCAGTCGGGTCGGCTTGCCCAGGAGCTTGCTCAACCGTTACAGTCGGGCCGGTCGTATCGTAGACCACCGTATTGTCGCCGCTTGTGCTGGCAGTATTGTTGTTCCCT
>CAZKSG010000038.1:0-4445 GCA_964555335.1 uncultured Anaerolinea sp. | reverse complement strand
ACTGGTCGGGTCAGCCTGTCCCGCCTTCTGGTTGATCGTCACCGTCGGAGCGACCGTATCGTAGACCACCGTATTGTCGCCGCTTGTGCTGGCAGTATTGTTGTTCCCTGCCGTATCCGTCGCCACCGAAGCAGCGATGCTGGCGGTCAACGTCCCCTGCGACATCCCACTGACCGATACATTGTAGGTGGCAGGTCCGCCTGTGACAGTTGCTGTCCCAGAGGATAAGGTTACATCCGTCCCAACAAACCCGGTCACACTCTCCGAGAACACCACCGTGAACTCGATCGGTGACGCACTGGTCGGGTCAGCCTGTCCCGCCTTCTGGTTGATCGTCACCGTCGGAGCGACCTTATCAACATCGTAGCTCTCGCCACCTGTGAAAGGTAGCCCACTCACAGCATTGCCTGCAAGATCAGCAACACCGGTGCTATTGGTCATATCCAAACGGATCGTGCCACTGTTGCCAGTACCGGTATTCACGGTGACGGTACGCGTTGCCCCAGAGCCGGTGACTGTTCCGATGGAGGCACCAGTCACCGAACTTGTAAGTGAGAAATTCGAAGCGCTGACACCGGTCACGCTTTCACCAAAGGTCACAGTGAATTGCACGGACGATTGATTCGTGGGGGTTGTACCCACTCGGGCAATCGAAGTTACGGTTGGTGCAGTCCCGTCGTATGTAACAGAAGCCATAGTTGAAGCCGAACTTGGGTTTCCCAACGAGTCAGATACTGCGCCTGCATTGACGGAGGCCGTAACTGTTCCATCTCCGGAAAGCCCACCAACCTGCAGGTTGTATGTTGTACCAGAGCCTGTCACGGACTTCGTTGTCGGCCCCGCAGTACCATTGATTGTCACGTCACTACTATCAAAGCCGGTCACCGACTCATCGAAGACAATCGTGAAATTGATTGTTGAGACATTTGTAGGATCGCTCTGTCCGCCCGCCTTATTGATAGTTACTGCGGGACCTGTCGCATCGAAAGCAACCGTGTTATCTGAAGAAGTACCTGCTACGTTGCTGTTAAGTGCAATATCAGTAGCAACGCCGGCATTAATGGAGGCGACAACATTGCCGGGCGTAGTCATACCCGTTACAGCAACAGTGAACTGTGCAGGGCCACCCGTAACTGTACCCACCAGCGAACCACCCACCGTACTGGCTGAAAGATTAACATCGCCAGTTGTGAACCCCACAACCGGCTCACTGAATGTCACCGTAAAGTTTACAGGTGTGACATTTGTAGGATCCCCCTGCCCACCTGCCTTCTCGATTGTCACAGTCGGTGCCGTGGTATCAACCTCAATGGCGCCAATATCACAGGCACTTGCGCCGCCCTGAGGACGAGCCACCCCTCTCTGATCGGTAGTGATGCCAGATGCACAAGTACCAGCATTTCCAATGGCATTACTTCCTCCGGCGGGGACCATGGTATATGTGGGTCCGCCATTATTTTGAAAAGCCCCAAGGGCCGGGTCGACCATCAACGGGGCCGTGGGAGAACCACAACTAAAGTTGGTCTCAATAATGTTCCCCCCGATAAACACGCTGTTAACCGAGCCTCTCTTCGCACAGTCATACGCAGGGGCAGGATTGGGTATATAGCTCGAACTGTTGGCAAAAATATTATAGACCGCTGTCGCGTTTCCGGAGGCCAGCGTAACGGCACCACTCTCGCCTCCGGCACTGGCTTCAGATACACCACTATCATTATCAGAGAATGTATTGTGTGCCAGTGTAATATCCCCATTCGAACGGATCGCTCCACCCGACGAGGAACTTGTGTCATTTACCAACGTATTGTTGTAAAACGTACTATTACCAACGGTCAACGTATCGACATTGGCATCGGGGGTGTTCCCAACACCGTCGAGGTCGCCGTTATAAATGGCACCACCATCTGCATATGGAGATGTGACTGTATTGCCATTAAAAGTACTTCGTAGAACTTCCACAGTACCATCGTTATTCTGAATGGCACCACCGCCCAATGCATATACACCGATCGACGTAACATCCGCGCCATTATTGGAAAAAGTGGAAGTGGAAACGTTCAAGGTCGCATCGTTGACGTAGATCGCCCCGCCATAGCCATCCAGGGTGTGATTATTATCAAATGTAGAGTTTGTGATCGTCACGATTGCATTCGTGTCAATAAACATACCTCCGCCATTGCCGACAATATACCCGTTCGACACTGTGAGGTTGTTAATCGAAAAGGTCACCCCGGAATTCACAGTGAATACTCGCTGTGAACCGCCACCGCTGATGGTGATCAAACCACCTCCATTGATCGTGGTCGTTCCGGAAACGACCAGTGGCGAAGAAATGGTGATCGTAAGTGGCGAACTACCACAATTGAAGTCAACAACTCCGCCTGCCGTTACAGCAGAAGCCAATGCGCCAGCCGTACAACTGAGCGGATTTCCATCACCTACTGTAGAGTCAGCAAAGGCAATGGAGGGAACAGCAAATTGCGCCACTCCCAACATAAACAACAAAATGATCGAGAATAGTACATTCTTACGAACTTTCATGGCAAAGCTCCTTGTGGAATATTGAAACATAACAACCCGTTTTCACAAATTAAATATCTGCCCCAAAGCTTAATCCATACACCCCAAAAGCTCCGTGGAGCAGACATGCCAGCGCCTGCATCGATATGCAAAATATAAAGTTGAAAATACTTGTAAATATGTCGCGTATAACTATGGAATGTCCTCTTTTGCTGGGTTATTTTCAAGACGACTTATAATTTGGAAGGTTACAAATCAGCAAAGAAGTTATGAATTTGTTATGAAGAGATGGACAAAAAAAGCATCCCTAACTCGGTACAAAAACTCGAATTAGGGATACTTACAAAAATGAAAGGAGAGTGAAGTTTATATTTTTGGACCAGCCTCAACAATTTCTATTGGCGTTCCATCTTCAAACTTGCCGAAGTTCTGTTTGAAACGCATCGCCAGATCCTTGTAGCGCCGATCATATTCCTTTTTATCGGACCACGACGAGGAAGGATTCAATACTTCATCGGGCACATTGGGGCAATGCTCGGGAACATCGAAGCCGAAGATCGGGTCCTGCTTATAACTAACAGTGTCAAGTTGTCCCGTCAAAGCCGCATTCAACAAAGCACGCGTATGGCGGATGGAAATACGCTTACCCACACCATAGGGTCCGCCCACCCAGCCGGTGTTGACAAGCCAGCATGTCACTCCATAACGTTCAATCTTGCGTTTGAGCAGTTCCGCATATTTATACGGATGATGGACCATGAACGGGCCACCAAAACACGCCGAGAACGTGATCTCCGGTTCCTTACCCAAGCCGACCTCTGTCCCTGCTATCTTGGAGGTGTACCCGCTGATGAATTGGTATAACGCTTGATTGGGCGAGAGCCGTGCAATGGGAGGCATCACGCCACTCGCATCACACGTAAGCAGAATGACATTCTTTGGGTGCCCTGCCTTCTTCTCCGGAACGGCATTGGCGATGAACTCCAACGGGTAGGATGCACGCGTATTTTCCGTGATCGATTCATCGTCCAGGTCAATGAGCCGGGTGATCGGGTCATACGGAACATTCTCAAGGATCGTCCCAAACTTCTTCGTCGTCGCATAGATCTCGGGTTCTGCCGATTCGGACAATCCGATCACTTTAGCGTAGCAGCCACCTTCAAAGTTGAAGACGCCATCATCGCTCCAGCCATGCTCATCATCCCCGATGAGACGGCGTGTGGGGTCAGCAGAAAGGGTCGTCTTGCCGGTACCGCTCAAACCGAAGAACAACGCTACATCATTTGGGTCATCTGGATTGACGTTCGCCGAGCAATGCATGGACAATACCCCGTCCAATGGGAGCAGATAGTTCAGGATCGTGAAGACCGATTTCTTGATCTCGCCTGCATAAGCTGTATTCCCAATAATCGCAAGTTTCTTCTCGAAGGAAAGACAAATGAAGGTCTCGCTTGCCGTGCCATCCACTGAAGGCATGCCCTTGAACGATGGCATTGCCACGATCGTAAATTCAGGGACGAAGCGTTTGTATTCCTCCAGCGATTGCGGCAGGATGAACATATTGCGCACGAAATGGCTGTGCCAGGCCAGTTCTGTCACAATGCGCACTGGCAGGCGGTAGTTCTCATCCGCACCGCCGTACACATCCTGCACGAAGACATCCCGTCCCTGCAGAAAGCCCAACATGCGGTCATAGAGGACTTCGAATTTATCGTTGTCAAAGGGGCGGTTGTACACACCCCACCAGATGTTATTCTCTGAATCGACATGGCGCACTACGAACTTGTCATTCGCAGAACGCGCCGTATGCTTGCCTGTGAACGCCACAAATGGACCGCCCGCAACGGTCGCGCCTTCATTGCGGAAGATGGCTTCTTCATATAAAGCTTCTGTTGTCAGGTTCCAATACGCCAGGCGCAAATTGG
>CAZKSG010000037.1:0-29481 GCA_964555335.1 uncultured Anaerolinea sp. | reverse complement strand
ACCCGATCTCACCGACGCGGAAGAGCGGGTCCACGGGCGGGTTGATGCGCATCACTTCTTCCACGTAATCACCGGAGGCTTCAGACAGGTCTGGGTTCTGTTCGCTGACCTGCGACAGGAATTGCTCGATACCGATCGCCATGGATTGCAACTGTGCTTTTTCAATGATGACCGTGATCGTGCGCTGGTCCTGATACGCTTGCAGATAGAACACACGCTGACCTGGCTTACCGATGGCATCAGCGGTAATGTGGTCACAAGGGTCTACGTCTATTTCAAAACGGGGCATAAGTTATCTTCACCTGAGCGGGTATACCAGTCAAGTATAATGCAATTACCTTCGCCAAAGGAGAGAGAGTTATGTACGACAAAAAGAAACTGGATGAATTGAACGATTCCTTAAAGACATGGGAAGAGACATCGTTACAAAAAGCCCTCAAGTCGCTGCCCGAACGGGCCGACGAATTCATCACTACCTCCTCCGAACCGATCAACCGACTCTACACCCCGCTCGACGTGGCGGATTCAGACTACGCCTCCTCGCTTGGGCTTCCAGGGGAGTACCCGTTTACGCGCGGCGTCCACCCGACGCTTCATCGCTCCAAGCTCTGGACGATGCGCATGTTCGCCGGCTTCGGCACAGCAGAAGAGACGAACGCACGCTTCAAATACTTACTTGATCAGGGACAGACAGGTCTATCCATCGCCTTTGATCTTGCAACACTCATGGGTTATGACACCGATCAACCCGAAGCGCTGGGTGAATTCGGCAAGTGTGGTGTGGCCGTTTCTTCCTTGAAAGACATGGAAATTCTGCTCGATGGCATTCCTTTGGACAAAGTATCCACGAGCATGACGATCAATTCACCGGCCGCGATCATCTGGGCAATGTACATCGCGGCAGCAGAGAACAAGGGTGTTCGCCCCGATCAACTACGCGGCACGATCCAAAACGATATTCTCAAAGAGTTCATCGCGCAAAAGGAATTCATCTTCCCGCCCGAACCGTCGATGCGACTCGTGGTAGACACGATGGAGTTTGGCTCACAGAAAGTGCCGCAGTGGAATACCATTTCGATCAGCGGATACCATATCCGTGAAGCAGGTTCCACTGCGGCACAGGAACTGGCGTTCACCCTCGGCGATGGACTTGAATACGTTCGCTGGGGCATTGCCCGTGGCATGGATGTGGATGAATTCGCGCCACGTCTTTCCTTCTTCTTCAACGCTCACAATGATTTCTTCGAAGAGATCGCCAAGTATCGCGCGGCTCGCCGCATTTGGGCGCGTGAGATGCGTGAGACGTTCAAGGCGAAGAATCCACGTTCGTGGCTGTTGCGCTTCCACACACAGACAGCGGGAGTCAGCCTTACAGCACAACAGCCGGAGAACAATGTTGTCCGTGTTGCCATTCAGGCACTTGCTGCTGTTTTGGGCGGAACACAATCGCTTCATACAAATTCATTGGATGAGGCTCTCGCACTTCCCTCTGAACATGCTGTGACGATCGCGCTCCGCACGCAACAGATCATTGCCGAAGAATCCGGCGTGACGAATACGGTCGATCCGTTGGGCGGAAGCTTCTTTGTCGAAGCGCAGACAGATCGCATCGAAAAACAAGCCTATGACTATTTCCGCCGCGTGGAGGAATTGGGCGGCGTTATCCCAGCCATTGAAAAGGGATTCTTCCAAAGCGAGATCTCCGACGCGGCCTATCGCTATCAACGCGAGATTGATCTGGGTGTACGCAGAATTGTAGGTGTCAATGCCTATAATGAAAAGAAACCGCTCGCCATCCCCATCCTTGAAATGGACCCAAAGGGATACGAGCGACAAATCAGCCGCCTCCGGGAACTGCGCAATACTCGGGACAATGGACGTGTCGGTCAGACACTCGACAATCTCCGTATCGCGTTGCAAGGGACAGAGAACACAATGCCGTACTTGATGGAATGTGTCCATGCGTACGCGACGTTGGGAGAGATCATTCAGGTCATGAAAGAAGAGTTGGGGATTTACGAAGAACCAACCATGATTTGAAATAGGTGTCAGGTATCGGGTGTCATGTGTACATGACATCCGATTTTTATAACCTGTGAGGATTAAACCATGGCTATGATTTCACGCTTTGAAGATATTCAGGGGTGGCAGGAAGCGCGAAAATTAGTGAAGATGATTTATAAGCTCACGAGAGATGGCGCATTTTCAAAAGACTTTGGTCTTCGAGATCAAATCCAACGTGCTGCCGTTTCAGCAATGACGAATATCGCAGAAGGATTTGATTGTGATTCAAAGATTGAATTTGCACGTTTTCTGGGAATCGCGAGACGTTCAGCGGTGGAAGTCCAGTCTTTGCTCTATGTAGCGTTCGATGTTCAATACATTACAGAATTACAACTCAAAGAACACTATGAACAGGCTCGAGCAACAAAAGCTCTGATCGGTGGTTTCAAAGCATCCCTCAAAAAGTAAACCAACCGATCAGAACACCTGATACCTGAAACATCGCGCCTGACACCTACCGGGCTAGCATCTTCGCCATTTCATAATACACCGACGGCGCAGGGCGTGGATGGCTGATGACTTCTTCCAATGGAGTGGGGGCGATTGTCATTCCCTTTAATCCCACCATGATGTCGGTCTGTCCATCCAATAAAAGCTCAACGGCTTTGTTCCCCAAACGGGCAGACAGCAGCCTGTCGAACGCGGTGGGATGTCCGCCGCGCTGGATGTGTCCGAGGATCGTAACGCGGGTGGTGAATCCCAAGTCCATTTCCTCAAGGATGCGCGCCAGATCCGTTGCGCGGATGTTGGCCCCCTCGGCGACCATGATGATCGCATGGGTCTTGCCGCGGCGATAGGCGTTTTCCACGGATGCAGCAACCTCGTCCACCGTGCTGGGAACTTCGGGCATCAACACGATTTCTGCTCCACAGACAATGGCGGCCATCACAGCCAGATAGCCAGAGTTGCGGCCCATCGTTTCCACGACAAAGGCCCGGTTGTGGGAAGAGGCGGTGTCACGTAATTTGTCCACCGCTTCCATGATCGTGTTCAGGGCTGTATCCACGCCAATGGCCATGTCACTGCCCCAGATGTCGTTATCGATGCTGGCAGGGACACCCACGACCTTGATCCCCTGCTTTGCGAGCGCATGTGCACCGTTGAGCGAACCATCCCCGCCAAGTACGATCAATCCGTCCATTTTGGCTTCGTTCATCCGGCGGATCGCTTCACGTTGACCCTTGGGTTCCTTGAAGCGTTCGCTTCGCCGTGTATGCAGAACAGTTCCGCCGCGTTGCAAAATGCCGCCCACATCGCGCGGCCCCAGGGGGCGGAATTCACCGTTCAGGAGTCCTTCGTATCCGTTCAATACGCCCAATACGTTGGCGTTGTTTGCTGTGGCAGTGCGCACGATCGCACGGATCGCTGCATTCATTCCCGGCGCGTCGCCCCCCGAAGTGAGCACGCCGATGGTGTAAGGTTTTACGTTCATAACACTGGCTCCAATCACTTTCTTAGAGAGTATCTTAAAGTCCACTCAGTCTGAATTGTATTTCCTTTTGGACAAATTTCACAGATTTACAGATTTCTTCCCCTTGCGGATAGACTGTTATGCATCTTGTGTTTTTGTGGTGAATTAAGGAACACTCTCTTATAATTTCGAGCGGCAATTGTACCTCAAGTTGAGTCTAACTTTATCTTGTGAAAAGTTGTAGAATATTGAGCAGAGCATCGAACCATTTTTCATGGAGGCAGCTATGAGTAATGTAAAAAAAGGTGTCATTGGCATTTTGACGGGCGGCGGCGATGTCCCTGGGCTTAACCCGGCGATTCGGGCGGTGACCATCCGTGCCACGCGTGAAGGGTATAAGGTCATTGGAATCCGACGTGGTTGGGCCGGCCTGGTTGACATGGTCCGCGAAAAGGATGCGGATAACAGCAACAATTATCAGGTCCTGACCGAAGAGATCGTCAACAAGGCGGGACGCACCGGCGGCACGTTCCTTCATACGTCGCGCACGAATCCAGGTAAAACCAAGGCCGACCGTATCCCCATGCATCTGAAGGATAAATACAACAAGGATGTAAATGACGTCACCGAGGAAGTGCTCAAGAATCTGGATTTCCTGGGTATCGATACATTGATCCCCATCGGCGGTGATGATACGTTGAGTTATGGTGTGCGCATGTATCAGGAGGGAGTGAAGGTCGTTGCCATTCCCAAGACAATGGATAATGACGTACCCGGCACCGATTATTGCATCGGCTTCAGCACCTGCGTTACGCGCACCATTGAGATCGCAAACAGCCTGCGCACGGTGGCGGGGTCGCATGAACGTTTGATGGTATTGGAAGTGTTCGGTCGTTATGCCGGTTTCACTGCAATGCTGCCGACGATGGCCGGCGCTTCGCATCGATGCGTGATTCCCGAATTTAAATTTAATATCGAGCGCCTCGCCGAATTGCTGATGTACGACCGCAATCACAATCCGAGCACGTACTCTGTTGTGATCGTTTCGGAAGGAGCGATGTTCGAAGGCGGCGAGATGGTGTTTGCGGATAAGACCACCGACGCGTTCGGGCATGCCAAGCTGGGTGGCATCGGCGACCTGGTCTCCGAAAACCTCAAGGATTACACTGCCAAATATAACAATGGGCGCAAGGTCGATACGGTCAACCAGAAATTGGGATATCTCGTCCGCTGCGGCGACCCGGACGCCATCGACTCGATCGTGCCGATGGCGTATGGCAACCTCGCCCTCGACTTGATCCTCAAGAAACTGCACGGACGTTTGGTCGTGCTCAAGAACGGACGCTACGACAACATCCCCGTGGATATTGTCACCAGCACAAAGAAGACGGTCAACGTGGAGCGCTTCTATAATACCGACCGTCTGCGCCCGAAGTTCGAAAGCTTCGAGATGACGCCGTTGTTCATTATGACGAGTGAAGCAATGTAATTACATGACGTCATTGCGAGCCGTTCATCGGCGAAGCAATCTCCTCATTAATTGGGAGATTGCTTTGGGCTATCATCCTCGCAATGACAAATTCTTATTCTTCCCGCTTAATTTGAAACGAATCGAAATCCCGCGCCACAACTGTGTTGGGGAAAATCGCCTGCGCTTCCTTTAACACATCTTTCTCGCGATAGCGGCGCGAGATGTGGGTAATGATCAGCTTCTTTACATTTGCTTTGATCGCCAACTCTGCGGCCTGACGGGCAGTGAGATGCGAGAACTGACGCGCCATCTCGGCTTCTTCATCCAAATATGTGGACTCGATCACCAACGCATCTGCATCGCGGCAGGACTCCAGGATATCGTCGGTGCGGCCGGCGTCACCCGTCACAACCACTTTGACTCCCTTTTGCAGCGGTCCCAGCACATCTTCGGGGGTGACAACGCGTCCATCGGGCAGGGTGATTTCCTTACCAGAGACCAGTTCCTTTCGCTCCGGCCCGAACGGGACGCCGAGTTCATCTGCTTTTTGCGCAAGGAATGGGCGACGCGCCTTCCCTTCGAAAATATAGCCAAGGCAATCTGGCCCGCGGTGGGTGACGGAAAAAGCAGTGATGGTGAAATCATCTGTGTCGAAGAACGTTCCAGACTTGATTTCATTTAAACGAAGCGGCATGGGAGCCTGCTGTCCGCGCAGTACAACGCCGAAGACCAGGTCGTGGACACGGTCGAGGGTGGAACGACCGCCGAAGATGTCGAGTTTCTCGATCGCCTCCCAGCGCACGAACGTGGACATCAACCCGCCGAGCCCAAGGATGTGATCGAGATGACCGTGAGTCAGCAGAATGTTGGTCAGGTTCTTAAAGCCGGTGCCCGATTGCAGGATCTGACGCTGAGTCCCTTCGCCGCAATCCACTAAAAAACGATATTCATCATGTTTGACGATTTGGGCTGAAAGTCCACGCTTGGCTGAGGGGGCAGATGCTGACGTTCCGAGAAAAAGTATTTCGAACAAAGTTAAGTCCTTAATAGCGATGTTTTGTTATTTTACCTTACATGAGATTGCTTCGTCGGAAAAGCGTTACCCTCTCAGTGATGGAAAAAGAAAAACAGACCATTTGTGCTATACTTTTGACCGATGCCACTCAAGACTCCTCCTCCATCCAAATCGAGCGGAAAACCTGCGGGTAAGATCGTCACGCCGTCGAGCGGGAAGGACAAGAACAAACCCGCCTCGCCACGGAAGCGATCTGCGCATCATTCCGAGCCTGAACCTGCTCCGCTTCAACCCACCTGGTGGGACAGCCTCAGCGCCGAGCGCAAACTCGATGTGGTAGGGGCGGTGATGGCCGTGGTGGGATTGCTGACCTCGCTGATCCTGTTCTCTGCGCAACAAAGTGTGGTGACCGGCAGCATGCTGCGCCTGTTGAGTCAGATGGTTGGCTGGGGGATCTATGTATTGCCGTTTGGTCTCATCGTCATGGGACTGTGGTTGATCCTGCGCCGCATCGAAAAATTACCTCCTCTTTCCCTCGAACGTGCAACCGGACTCGTCCTCTTTTTCCTGTGGCTGCTGGCTTTCCTACATTTTGCTGTTGCCGACCCAGCCATGGCGGAACAAGCCGCGTTGATGGGCGCGGGCGGCGGCTATATTGGGAGTCTTTTCGAGCGGGCATTGTACAACGGACTCGGCACATGGGGTTCTGCTGTTGCATTGCTGGCATGGCTGCTCATCACTGTAACGATGATCCTGGATATCTCCGTGCAGGATATGTTCAAATGGCTCACACCGATCTTTGCCTATCTTCGCGAAGTCATCGCCAGGCAACTCACAAAGACTCGATCCACATCCTCGCCTGATGCGGCGGAAGTGTCATCCAATGGCTTCACGCCGTTGAACCGACCCGAGCCTGTGGTGGCCAATGAAGTCATACCCGGCAAACCTGTGACGAACGTCAAACCAGCGGAGGCGGTTATCCAATGGCAGTTGCCAGATGTGAAACAGATCCTTGATTCGGGTGAGGCACCTTCAGTCAATGAAGAGTTCATCCAACAACGTGCCCGGTTGATCGCAGAGACTCTGGCGTCCTTCGGCGCTCCTGTTCAAGTGGTGGAGATCAACCGCGGGCCAACGATCACGCAGTTTGGTGTGGAGCCGCTCTTCGTTGAGACGCGAACCGGGCGGACGAAGGTGCGCGTCAACAAGATCGCCTCCCTTGCCGATGACCTTGCCCTCGCGCTGGCCGCACCGCGCATCCGCATCCAGGCGCCGGTGCCAGGACACAGCTACGTGGGTATCGAAGTGCCCAACGATGAGATGACTCTCGTCGCGCTGCGCGACATTCTGGAAAGTGAAACGTTCCAGCGTAACAACAAACCTCTGCGATTTGCGCTCGGCCGCGATGTAACGGGACATCCCATCAGCACCACTCTTGAAAGCATGCCGCACCTGCTCATCGCCGGTACAACCGGTTCAGGTAAATCGGTATGTGTCAACTCAATCCTGACTTCGTTCCTGATGTTCAATACACCAGATGATCTTCGGCTCATTCTGGTTGACCCGAAGCGCGTGGAACTGACCGGATACAACGGCGTTCCGCATCTGTTGTCACCTGTGGTCGTGGAGATCGACCGTGTTATCGGTGCCCTGCAATGGATGACGCGTGAAATGGACAAGCGCTATCATATGTTCGCACAAGTCGGTTCGCGCAACATCACCGACTACAACGCCAAGATGAAATTGCAGGGCGGCAAGAAGCTGCCCTTTCTTGTGATCGTGATCGATGAGTTGGCCGATCTGATGATGATCGCCCCCGGTGAGACCGAACAGACCATTACACGTCTCGCCCAGTTGGCGCGTGCCACGGGTATCCACATGATCCTCGCCACACAGCGCCCGTCTGTGGATGTGGTGACGGGTCTGATCAAAGCGAACTTCCCGGCCCGTATCGCCTTTGCAGTTGCATCCAACACGGATAGCCGCGTCATTCTCGATCAGCCCGGTGCAGAGCGCCTGCTCGGGCGCGGCGATATGTTGTTCCAGGCACCAGACGCACCATCGGCTGCACGTTTGCAAGGCGTTTTCGTCTCAGATAACGAAATTCAGAGCCTCGTGGAATTCTGGCGTATGCAGGTCGGCGGCTCAAGCCCGTATGCTGCGCCAGGTGCACCGGTGGATATCCCACGGTCGGATATTCCTCTGAAACAGGTGGAAATGTTCGATGAGATGGCACCCGCCGATAAGAACGTGGACCCGCTCCTCGCCGAAGCCATCGACTTTGTCCGCCGCGAAGGACGCGCCTCTGTCTCTATGCTGCAGCGCCGCATGCGCATCGGCTACACCCGCGCTGCCCGCATCGTGGACATGATGGAAGACAAAGGCATCGTCGGCCCGCCCGAAGGGACGTCACAATTGCGTCAAATATTGGATTATGGTCCCACCGCACCACCGAAAGATGATGGGGCGTAGGGACCGCCACGGCGTGTTCTTACAATACAAGATGATATAATTTTCCTTACGCCCTGGTAGTTCAATGGATAGAACAAGGCACTCCTAAGGCTTAGATGTGGGTTCGATTCCCGCCCGGGGCATTTCTAATATAAATCTTATGTAACAAACCTTGATTTGTTACATGAAACGTAGTAATATACAAAGCGACAAACACTAGGGTGCCCCCCTCACCCTGGTGTTTGTCATTTAATTTTATAAAGTAAAGGGACCCGTTCGCACGAACGGGTCCCTTTTGTTCCAATGAACTCTTGAAGTTAGGCAACCAGCTTTTTCAACACGTCCCCAAATTTTCCAAGTTCATCCATTGTGTTGTAGTGTACCGGTCCCACGCGGATCATGCCGCCTGCTTCAAGCAAATTCAAGCGCTCGACAATTGCCAGGGCGTAGTTATGCCCATTCCAAACGTAGATGCCTTCCTTCCCAATGGCATCTGCCAATTTTTCGGGGTCCCTGCCTTCCACAGTAAATGAGACGGTCGGCACACGTTCATCCAGGCGGTTCGAGTCGATCACGCCGTAGATATGCGTTCCGGGAACCGACTGTACGATCTCGATCAATGCGCTGGATAACGTCTTCTCATACGCCTGCATGGCAGACATACCCTTCTTGAGTTCCAATTTGCGACCGGAGAAGCCCGCTTCCTTCCACGCCTGGGCATGGTCGCCGCCAAACTCACGTCCCAGCCACTCGAAATATTCCAACGCGCCTAACACACCTGCGATCCCCTCATGGTTCTGAGTCCCGGTCTCAAATTTATAAGGGAGATCATTGGATGCCGGACGGACCTTATACGCCTTCAACTCGCTGAGCAGATCGAACTTTCCATACAACGCACCCGCATGTGGACCGAAGAACTTGTAGGAGGAACATACCAGAAAATCACAGTCAACATCCTGCACGTTGATGGGACCATGCGGCGCGTATTGCACGGCATCGATGTATACGAGTGCGCCTGCATCGTGTGCCATCTTCGTCATTTTCTTGACCGGGTTCACCGTTCCCAACAAATTGGATGCATATCCGAAAGCCGCGATCTTCGGCTTTTTTTCGAGAGCTCGCTCAAAGTCCTTCAAATTCAATGTTCCATCTTCCACATCGATATCCACCCAAAGCAGGTTGCAACCTTTATCTTCTGCAATGAGCATCCACGGTGAGATGTTGGCGTCGTGATCCATGCGCGTGACGAGCAGGTTATCTCCCGGCTGCAAGTTCCGTGCCAGTGAACGGGACATATGCAGCGTGAGTGTGGTCATGTTATTGCCGAAGATGATCTCTTCAGGGCGGGAAGCGTTGAGAAAATCTGCCATTGCCGCATGAGCTTCATGCAGCACCGCGTCTGACCTGCGGCTGGTCTCGAACATGCCTTCGTGATTGGCATTGTGTTCGAGCAGATAACTGTTGATACGGTCCAGACTTTGTTTCGAGATCTGGGTCCCTGCCGGGTTATCGAGAAAGATCGCGGGACGGTCCAGGGAAGGGAATTGTTGACGGACGACAGAGAGATCAAGCGACATCTCATTACTCCTTGAATTGAAATCGGTGGTGATTGGTACTATACTTTAATTGTACTTCACGAAAGGAGGCTCCATGTTCGAGCGAATTCTTCTGGCTGTAGATGGTTCTGAACACGGTTACCGCGCGGCACAAATGGCAGCTAATCTTGCAAGGAACATGAACTCGGAAAAGCTGCGCATCGTCGTAGCCTATGACCGCATCCCTCCATTCCTTGGTGAGCCGAACCTTCAGAACGCGATCAATGCCCGCCTTTCCGAAGCGCAGGAAATCTTGCAGAAAGCTGTAGAGATCGTGGGCGATGTCCCGGCAGAGATCCATACCGAGTTGATCGAAGGTGACCCCGCCGAATCGATCATCGATGTGGCGTCCACACGTAACAGCGATTTGATCGTGATGGGGTCGCGCGGGCTGGGACGATTGGCCGGTTTGGTGTTGGGAAGCACCAGCCAGAAAGTGGTCGGTCATGCCCCCTGCCCGGTGCTTATTGTAAGGTAACCCTCAGCCCAACCCTCTCCCATCAGCGGAGAGGGAGATTTTTTCAGCTTCGGCAAATTCCTCAGGAGTGTTCACGTTCCAAAACGCGAGTCCGGTTGGGTCGTGTTGTTTGATCTCTTCTACTGTCAGGACTCGTACCTTGACCTGTGGAAACCAGGCGATCACTTTCCACAGATCAGCTTCGATGGCAGATTCGATGGCTGGGAGGCAGGTCTTACGGCGGTAGACGGCGTGGATCGGCTCGTAGCCTTCATCCGTTTTGGCGATGACCACATCCACCTCCTCCTGGACCAGGAGCTGCGTCGCTGCTTCGAGGAGCGCTGCACTGGCGAAAGGCATGTCACAGGCCACAACCGCCACGAAGGGATGTGACGCAGAAGCGATTGCAGTGTAGAGTCCGCCCAGGGCACCGCGACCGGGTTTGAGGTCTGGCGTGAGGCGAAGCCCCAGAAAGGCATAGTCTTCCGGCCGGTTGGTCGTCACGATCATTTCATCGGCAATGGGAGCGAGTCGTTCGGTCACGCGTTGAATGAGCGGACGTCCCAAAAAAGGTTTGAGCGCCTTGTCCTCTCCCATGCGCGCGGATTGTCCACCGGCCTGGATGCAAACAGTAAGCATGTGTTTATTATAAAAGAGGAAAGCTAAAGGATCGTATGAGCACAACCATTGGTGATCAATTGGATCGATTAACGGTAACAGGGGAATTGTATAAAAAACTCCCGGAGACTACAGTGGAATGCCATGCATGTGGACATCGCTGCAAGATCCGCGAGGGGAAGCGCGGCATTTGTCAGGTACGGTTTAATGAAGGCGGAGAGTTGCGTGTGCCATGGGGATATGTCGCCGCGTTGCAAAGTGACCCCATTGAGAAAAAACCTTTTTTCCACGCGATGCCCGGCACCAACGCATTGACGTTTGGGATGCTTGGATGCGATTTCCATTGCGGCTATTGCCAGAACTGGTTGACATCGCAGGCGATGCGCGATCCGTCTTCAGATGAGTCGATCAACTATATTCGAAGAATATCCCCGCAGGAAATGGTGCGGCTTGCACAGCGAACGCATGCTTCGACGGTCGTATCATCCTATAACGAACCGTTGATCACCAGCGAATGGGCTGTGGAAATTTTCAAGGAGGCAAAAGCAAATGGGTTGATGTGTGCGTATGTGTCCAATGGAAATAACACGCCTGAAGTGATGGAATATATCCGCCCGTATATTTCGGCGTACAAGATCGATCTCAAGTGCATGCAGGATAAAAATTATCGCAAGTTGGGTGGCGTATTGCAAAACACCCTGGATGGAATCAAGCGCGCACATGATATGGGGTTATGGGTGGAGGTGGTCACCCTGACGATCCCTGATTTCAATGATTCAAATGAAGAATTATGGGATGCTGCCCGTTTTGTTGCGGGTGTATCGAGAGATATTCCCTGGCATGTCACTGCCTTCCACAAGGATTATAAGATGACCGATCACGACAATACTGACGTAAAGACGCTTCTGCGAGCCGCCGAGATCGGCAAAGAAGCCGGGTTGCGATTCGTCTACGCGGGGAATTTGCCGGGACGGGTGGGGGAGTACGAAGACACATTTTGCCCCGGATGCAACCATCGGCTGATTCGGCGAAGCGGGTACATCATCCATGAATATCATATTACCGGGGATGGTACATGCCCGAAGTGCAACACAACGATTCCCGGTATCTGGCATGGTGACCCCTCCAAAGTAGTGTTAAATGGACTCGGCTTGCCACTTCCCATTCATTAACATTCTTTTTGCTGTATAATCTGTTCACCCATTCGGAAGGAGGTGCGCCGTCGTATAGTATTTCCGATTTCCCAACCCGTACGTCAATTGAATCCCAATCTTAATTTCTCTCAGGAGGAGAAACGTGAAACGCAACCTATACGTTCTGTTATCGCTTCTGGTCCTTGCCAGCATGGCCCTCGCGGCCTGCGGTGGTGCAGCCGCAACCGAAGCCCCTGCAGCTACTGAAGCCCCGGCCATGACCGAAGCTCCCGTAGCAACCGAAGCCCCTGCAGCAACCGAAGCACCGGCCATGTATGAAGGTCTGAAGACCGAAGCTCCCAACTGTGATTACGGTGGTGAGATCAAGTCCATCGAAGCAGTCGATGAATTCACGGTCAAGATCACGCTATGCGTCCCTGACCCCGCCTTCCCCTCAAAGATCGCCTTTACATCCTTTGCTGTCCAGCCTGCTGAACACCTGGAAGAGACTGGTGGCAAGCCTCTGGAAAACCCGATCGGCACCGGCCCGTACAAGGTCGAGTCGTGGGAACGCGGCAACCAATTGGTCCTGAGCCGCTTCGATGATTACTGGGGTGAGGCTGCCAAGAATCAGACCCTGGTGTTCCGTTGGGGTACTGAGTCTGCACAGCGCCTGCTCGAATTGGAATCTGGCACTGTGGATGGCATCGACAATGTTGGCCCCGATGATTTTGCCAAGGTGGAAGGTAATTCTGATCTGAAGTTGCTCACCCGTCCGGCGTTGAACATCATGTACATCGGTATGAACAACAACCCACAGGTTGACGGCTTCGATAACAGCAAGAATCCGTTCGCCAATGAGAAGGTCCGCCAGGCGATTGCGATGGGTATCGACCGCAAGCGCATTGTCGATAACTTCTATCCCGCTGGCTCTGAGGTTGCAGATTACTTCACGCCGTGCGCGATCCCGAACGGTTGTGTCGGCGATGCATGGTACGGCTTTGATGCCGCAGCTGCCAAAGCTTTGCTTACCGAAGCTGGTTATCCCGATGGGTTTGAAACCGTGTTGAACTACCGCGATGTGGTCCGCGGTTACCTGCCCGACCCGAACGTTGTGGCTCAGGACATTCAGGCCCAGTTGAAGGAAAACCTGAACATCACAGTCAAGATCGAAGTGATGGAATCGGGTGCGTTCCTCGATGCGGCTGACTCCGGCCAATTGCAGGGCCTTTACCTGCTGGGTTGGGGTGCTGACTATCCTGATCAGACCAACTTCCTTGGCTATCACTTTGGCGCTGGTTCCTCCAAGCAGTTCGGTGACAAGTTCGATGACATCGTTCAGGCGTTGGACAAGGGCGCTCAACTTGCTTCCGATGAAGAGCGCAAGCCTTTCTACGAGACAGCCAACAATGCCATCCGCACTCACGTGCCGATGATCCCTGTTGCTCATGGTGGTTCTGCTGTGGCCTTCAAGGCAACCGTGGATGGTGCTCACTCCAGCCCGTTGGGCAATGAGAACTTCGCAGTCATGGGCGTGCCCGGACAGGATACCTTCGTCTGGATGCAGAACGCTGAACCCATTTCGCTCTACTGCCCGGATGAGACCGACGGCGAATCCCTGCGTGCTTGTGAGCAGGTGACCCAGTCTCTGCTTGGATATGAAGTGGCCGGTACCGCGGTCGAGCCTGTTCTGGCTGAGTCCTATGAAGCCAGCGACGATCTGACCGTGTGGACCTTCAGCCTGCGTCAGGGCGTCAAATTCCACGACGGCTCCTCGCTCGATGCGAATGATGTTGTAAAGTCCCTGGTCATCCAGTGGGACGCTGCAGATCCTCTGCACACCGGTAACACCGGCGCGTTCTCCTACTGGAGTGGTCTCTTCGGACCGTTCCTGAACGCTCCCGCTCAATAATCCTGGTTTCCAGGTCCATTATTCCCCCGGTGAGGAAACTCACCGGGGGAAACGTAAAAGCCAATGACCACTTACATCCTTCGACGTATCCTGCTGAGCATCCCGGTTCTATTTGGAATTTTGTTTGCCACCTTTACCCTGGGACGTTTGATCCCGGGGGATCCTTGTCGTGCGATTCTGGGGGAAAAAGCCACCGATGCAGTGTGTAACGAATTTATTCATCGTCACGGGTTAGATAAACCCATCCTTGTGCAATTTGGCTATTACGTGAATGAAATGGCCCACGGCGATTTTGGGAATTCATTCCGTTTTTCGAAACCGGTCAGCGAGCTGTTGATCGAACGACTCCCCATTACCATTGAATTGAGCGTTGCTGCCCTCATTGTGAGCATCCTGGTGGGCATCCCGTTGGGGGTGATCTCTGCTATCCGTCATAATTCGTGGGTGGATGTGGTTACCATGTTGTGGGCGAACACTGGCGTCTCGATGCCGGTATTCTGGCTCGGTCTCATGCTGGCCTATATTTTCGCTCTTGCCCTGAAAGATACCCCATTCCAACTTCCTCCCTCCGGAAGGCTTTCTCCAGGGCTGATCGCGGTTCCCTTTTACAAGGCATGGGATCTCAATCTGACGCCAGGGACAACGACTTTCACCGTCCTCAACTTTTTCAGCCGCATGAATATTCTTAACGGGCTGTTGAGCACAGATTTTAAACTTGTAAAAGATGCGATCATTCATTTGATCCTGCCATCGCTTGCCCTGGGTACCATTCCGATGGCGTTGATCGCACGCATGACGCGCTCGGCGATGTTGGAAGTGCTTGGGCAGGATTACATTCGCACCGCGCGGGCAAAGGGATTGCGACAGCGTGTCGTTGTTATGAAGCATGCCTTTCGTAACGCGTTGCTTCCATTGGTTACCGTGATTGGACTTTCATTGGGAGGACTGCTCGGCGGCGCAGTGTTGACCGAGACCGTGTTCAACCTCTCCGGTGTGGGACGCATTCTGTATGACGCCATCACTGCCCGCGATTACGGAATCGTGCAGACCTTCACGGTTGTGATCGCTGTGTTCTTTGTCATTTTGAATTTGGTCGTAGACATCTCCTACGCGTATCTTGATCCCCGCATTCGACTGGAATAACCATGACCCAACAAACTCAAGCCGCTACCAAGCTGGACGCTGAAGGAAAATCGCTGCAATCGGTGAGCTTGTGGAACATCACGCGTCGCCGCTTGATGCGCCGCAAATCTGCCGTGGTGGGCATGGTAATCCTTGCCTTTCTTGTGTTCATCGCTCTCACTGCCCAATGGCTCGCTCCCTATGATCCTATTAAGTCCATGCTGGATGTGAAGGGATATAGCGGTCCTATCGAAAAAAGGCTGCCACCCTGCATCCATGCCTTTGGGTGCCCCGATGATCAGCCGCAACATATTCTCGGATTGGATGGAAACATCCGCGACGAATTCAGTCGCCTGCTCTATGGAGCGCGTCTGAGCCTGATGATCGGTCTTGCCACGGTTACGTTTGCGATCATCATTGGGACGGTCCTGGGCGCGTTGGCCGGTTACTTTGGCGGCTGGATCGACAACATCATCATGCGCGTCATGGATGTGTTACTGGCCTTCCCATCGCTGCTGCTGGCAATTGCCATCGTCACGGTTCTTGGACCGGGATTGATCAATGCCCTGCTTGCAATCGGCATTGTCTCCATCCCGGCGTATGCGCGCGTGGTACGTGCCAGTGTGCTCTCAGTGCGTGAGATGGATTACGTCTCGGCGACCCGCGCTCTCGGCGGCAATGTGACCGAGATCCTCTTTATGCGTATTCTTCCCAATGCGTTGACTCCTCTCATCGTGCAAGGCACGCTTGGTATTGCGACCGCGATCCTCGATGCGGCCGCCCTTTCCTTCCTGGGGTTGGGTGCGCAGCCTCCGACACCCGAGTGGGGATCCATGCTCGGCGCGGAACGCAATCAGGTCTTTACAGCTCCTCATCTTGTATTCTTCCCCGGTGTTGCCATTGCGTTGACCGTGCTTGCCTTTAACCTGTTGGGTGATGGTTTGCGCGATGCGCTCGACCCGAGATTGGCGCACATAAGTTGACGAATCGCTGAGGTGAGGTCCTTGGCTTCTCGTTCACAGGACAGGTATTGGCTGGGCATGAGGCGGGAATTGTCCCAGAGTGACTTAATCGTATGGGATCAAGTCATCCTGTGCATGATCTTCAGTCATTGCGAAAGGAGGCTTGCAGCCGAAAATACAATCTGCTACAAGATTCAGTTTGATATTGGATAATTCAATTCTCTCTGGAGGAGAAAAATGAAACGCAAACTGTACATACTGCTGTCTCTTGCTGTGCTGGCAAGCATGCTCCTGGCCGCATGTGGAACTGCTGCTCCTGCCGCACCGAGCTTCAGCGGGACAGCCACGATCACGTTCACGCAGGAACCGGATAATCTCAACTACCTCTATACTCAGATGTGGTTCTCGGCGATCACCCGTGAGTTCTGGGATAAAGGTCTCTGGTCGTTCAATGACAAGAACGAGCCCGTGCCTGAGATTGCTGCCGAGATCCCGACAGCTGAGAACGGTGGACTGAGCGCCGATGGCAAGACCATCACGGTCAAGCTGCGCGATGATGTAAAGTGGAGCGATGGCGAGCCTGTGACCACCGATGATTTCGTGTTTAGTTATGAGATGGTCATGTCGGACAAGAACGTGGTCAATGGACGCTACCCGTTCGAAGATTACGTGGAAAGTGTTACCGCCAAGGATGCCCACACTCTCGTCATCCAGTTGAAGGAACCTTTTGCCCCCTGGCTAACCTATATGTTCGATGACTGGGTGTTGCCCAAGCATATCCTTCAACCCGTGTTCGATGCCGAAGGGACGATCGACAACGCAGCCTGGAACAAGGCACCCACTGTTGGCGTAGGACCGTATGTATTCAGTGAATGGGAATCGGGCAGTCACATTATTTTTAAAGCCAATCCCAATTGGATCCATCCTCCGAAACTGGAGCAGATTTTCATTCGTATCGTTCCTGACGATGCCGCGCAGGAAGCAGCGATCATCGCAGGAGATACGGACATCGGCGTATTCCTCTCCTCTGACCAGATCGAGAAGCTTGAAGCGGGCGGCAAGGTGGATGTGGTGGCGGTCCCCTCTGGTTACGATGAAAGCTGGTTCATGAACGTGAACCCTGAAACGGCGCACCCAGCCATGCTCGATGTTAACGTGCGCAAGGCAATCGCTCTGGCTACAGACCGCTTCACCATTGTGAAAGACCTGCTGGATGAAAGCGTGAACCCGGTCAATACCACTTTCTGGGATGCGACCGAACCATACAACAACCCGGACCTTAAACCGTATCCTTATGATCCTGAGGAGGCCAAACGCCTCCTGGATGAAGCAGGTTGGAAGGATTCGGATGGAGACGGCATCCGTGACAAGGAAATCGATGGTCAGAAGGTCGATCTGAAGTTGCGTTACATTACCAATGACCGTGAACTGCGCAAGAACGTGCAGGCTGTCGTACAGCAACAATGGTCGCTTGTAGGCATCGGCGCTGACCTGCAGAACTATTCCAGCGATGTCTTCTGGAATAACTACAACGATAACGGTCCGCAGGCACAGGGATTGTATGATATTGCTGAATACTCCTCCAACCCTGCCTTCCCCGATCCTGAAGCATCATCCAACTGGTTGTGCAGCGAGATCTCCAGCGCAGATAACCCAGACGGCGCGAACTGGCAGGGGGTCTGTGATCAGGATTTCGAGGCCCTGTTGACAAAACAGGCCAGCACACTCGATACCCAGGCACGCATCGATCTTTATCACCAGATATCGCAATGGATGTACGATCAGGTGATCTACGTCGGTATCTGGAAGGATCCGGATCTGTGGTCGATCAGCAGTCGACTGCAAAATGTAAAACTCTCCGGTGCATCACCTTTCTGGAACGCGAACGAGTGGGCTGTTTCGTCCTCCGTACAATAAGGTAAAACTATTGGGCTCGTCGTGGTGCAAAACGCCACGACGAGCCGATTGATTCCCAATATGACCAACTACATCCTCCGGCGATTAGGACAGGCCATCCCGCAACTCTTCATCATCAGCATCATTTTGTTCGTGTTGATGCAGGCGTTTGGTGATCCTGTTGCAACCCTGGGAGCGCGCACGCCACCCAAGCCCGAAGACAAGGAACGATTGCGGCGAATGCTTGGACTCGACCAGCCAACATACGTTCAATATCTCACCTGGCTGGTGGGCAATGACTGGCAGAAAATTGACATGAATGGCGATGGCGTTCCTGAGACCTATGGTCAGCGCAAAGGCGTGCTGCGCGGCGATTGGGGAAATTCACTTGTCACGCGTGAGCCGGTATTGAAGATGATCGGTCAACGCCTGCCAAATACATTGATGTTGATGGTCACAGCTGAGATCGTCATCATCATTCTGTCACTGGCTATCGGATTGTATTCTGCTTTGCGTCCTTATTCTTTCATTGATAATCTGCTTACCGGAGCTTCCTTCGTCGGATATTCCATGCCGGTCTTCTGGCTGGCATTGATGTTGATGTACATCTTCGCGGTCAATTTCCGCAAATGGGGATTGCCCTACTTGCCCACGGTGGGAATGTTCGAACCCGCTGCGGGAAAAACGCCCTGGGAATTGATCAAGCATATGGTTCTGCCGGTGACAACGCTCACGATCATCAGCACAGCAGGCTACAGCCGTTATATTCGGTCCAGCGTGCTGGAAGTGCTCAGCCAGGACTACATCCGTACCGCACGCGCGAAAGGTGTACGCGCCACGCTGGTCGTACTGCGCCATGCGCTTCCAAATGCGGCGTTGCCCTTCATCACACTCATCGGTCTGGATATCCCATTTTTGCTGGCAGGCGCCGTTGTAACAGAACGCATCTTTGCCTGGCCCGGCATGGGACGTCTCTTTCTCGACCACACCGAGCGGGCAGACTTTCCCATGTTGATGGGGATCCTCATGCTGATCTCGATCGCTGTTGTGATCTTCCAGATTCTCACCGACGTGGTGTATTCGTTCGTTGACCCGCGCATCCGTCTGGAATAGCTACCCATGACCACTGCCACTCCTGAAACTCTTCCACAAGAAATCGTGGTCAAACCATCGGCGCCTCTATCGCCGCTGGTGCTGGGTGTGCGTCGTTTTCGCAGGCACCGCATGGCCATGTTTGGGCTGGGTCTTTTGATCGCATTGATCCTGTACATCAGCTTTGCAGGCATTTTTGCAAGCGGTTACTGTGCCCCGCTTGACCAGCATCTGCACGGGGAAGCCTGGGCGAACTGCAACGATACCAGCTTGAAATTACAGCCCCCTTCTGCCGCACATATCTTCGGCACCGATGTGATCGGACGTGACATCTTCGCTCGCACCATCTATGGCGGACAGATCTCGATGATGATCGGCATTTCAGCTGCGTTGGTGGAGGTTGTTCTGGGCGCTCTCGTTGGAGCCATTGCCGCCTACTATGGCGGCTGGATCGACAGCATGCTCATGCGTTTCACCGAAGCCATGTTGAACATCCCCAGCCTGTTCCTGTTGATCATCGGCGCGCATTTCTTTGGCAACGAGATCCCATCCTTCAATATTTTAGGACGCGAACTGACTGGCGGTGTGATCGTGATCATCCTGATCATCGGCGCCACCTCGTGGATGTACCTGGCGCGTATCGTTCGCGCCAATGTACTTTCGCTGCGCGAGCGCGATTATGTCTCTGCGGCGCGAGCCCTCGGCGCCTCTGACAGTCGCCTGATCTTTACGCATCTCTTGCCGAACACGATTGCGCCGCTTATTGTCAGTGCGACGCTGGGTGTGGCAAATGCGATTCTTTCAGAAGCCTATGTCAGTTTTCTGGGGCTTGGTGTGCAAGGCGCGACCGCCACGTGGGGCAACATGCTCGATGGCGCCTATCGCTACCTTGAAACGGCGCCCTGGCTGTGGTTCTTCCCCGGCACGTTGATCTTGCTGACAGTATTGGGAATCAATTTCGTCGGCGACGGCTTGCGTGACGCACTCGACCCTTACAGCACAAAACACTTATAAAAAATGGACGGCAGATGCCGTCCATTTTTGTTAATCATCCCCGATCAACTCTTTTGCCTTTTCCACATACGCCAGGCTTTGATGCCTGAAGTATGTATTGTACAGTGTGGCGTAATGCCCGCCTTGTTTAAGTAATCCCTCATGACTGCCCTCTTCGATGATCGTCCCTTTTTCCATGACAACGATACGGTCTGCGGCTTTTACAGTGGATAGACGATGGGCGATCAAAATGCTCGTCGAATGTTTCAGGATGAGATTCAATGCCTGTTGGATCTGCCACTCGGTAAACGGGTCGATGCTCGCCGTCGCTTCATCCAGGATGAAGATGGCGGGTTTCTGCATCAGGACGCGCATCAGCGCGACGAGTTGACGCTGTCCCATCGAGAGACGGGCGCCTCGTTCGCCGACCTCAGTCTCGATCCCGTTTGGAAGCGTTTCCAGCCATTCGCCGTCTCCGATCTTGCGCGCCATCTCCAGCATCTCGGCATCGGTCACGTTCGGCGCGGCATAGCGGATGTTATCTGCCACAGTGCCTGAGAACAGGAACGGAACCTGCGACACAATACCCAGCTGTCTGCGGTATTGTGTGAGATCGAACGTGCGGATGTCCTGCCCATCCACAAGCAGGCGTCCCTGCTGGTATTCATAGAAGCGGGCGATCAACTTCGCGATGGACGATTTCCCCGCGCCGGTGTGACCCACAAGGGCGAGCGTCTCTCCGGGCTGCACGAGCAGGTTGAGTCCGGTGAGGATGTGTTCATTATCCACATAACGGAAGTGGATATTCTCAAAGCGGATTTCGCCTTTTAGTGGCGGCACATCCCGCTTATCCGTTTGCACCACGTTCGGGTCGGCATCGATCAAGGCGAAGGCACGCTCGGCTGCCGAAAGCCCTGATTGGATCTGCGCCCAGAATGCCGAGAGATTCAGCACCGGGAAGAAGAACTGGTCGAGGCTCATGATGAAGAGATACCACGCACCGACCGTGACAATGCCCTGCGCGGCGCTCAACCCGCCGACGTAGATGAGAATGGCAGTGAAAATCCCACCCAGCGCATTGAGAGTTGGAAAGACCAGCGACAACACAAACCCACGCTGTACATTTACCTGGTACGACTGTTGGTTCGATTCATCGAACGATTTGAAGATACTCTCTTCCTGGCGGAAGTTCTTGGCAATAGAGATACCGCTGATCGTCTCCTTGATCGCAGCATTGACATCTGACATGGCTTTCATGCCGCGCTTCGTTACTTTGCGCGCTAGATTGCGGAAGATGGATGCGATGCCAAAGATGACCGGCAGGAATGCCATCAACATCAATGACAGTTTCAGGTCGGTACGGAAGAGCACTACACCCAAAATAATGGCTTGAATGAACTGTGACGCCACATCGGTCACAATGACTACGAGTTGACCAAAGTCATTCGTGTCAGACGTGATACGCGAAACGATGCGTCCAGACGAGAATTGGTCATAGAACGAAAGATCATGTTCTGCAGCAGCACGGAATGCACGTGTACGCAGCTCAAGCACCACATCGCCCACGGCGCGTACGACCAGACTGCGCCGTGCCCAATTCAAGCCCCACAAACCAACGCCGATCACCAACACTGCCAGGCTGACCAGCATGATCGCATTCAGTGATGGTTCACCTTTGAGCAGGTCCACCATGCGTGCAACAACCACTGGCAGCGCTGCACCGATTCCTGCCAATGCAAGGACCAGCACGAGGATCCACACCATGCGTTTGGCCTGCGGTTTGAAAAAGCTCAATATGCGACTCGTCAGTTCACGATCTGTGTACTGGCGGTCATATTTTTCGTCATTAAGTCCGGCAAAGAAACCCATAAGTCCTTATCTGTCATTGCGAGGGAGAAACGCGACATCGCAATGACATTATTCGCGAAATATCCTCGAATACGCTTCCGATGTTTTCATCAATTCATCGTGTGTGCCGATCGCAGCGATGTTGCCTTTGCGCAGCACGATGATCAGGTCGGCCCAGCGAATTTGTGACAGGCGGTGTGTAATGATGAAGGTCGTCCGTCCGCGGGCCGCGTTGGAGATGGCGCGCTGGATTCTGTCTTCGGTTGCCGAGTCGATGGCGGAGGTGGAGTCGTCCAATATCAAAATGTGCGGATCGGTGAGGAACGCACGCGCCAACGCAAGCCGTTGACGCTGTCCACCGGAGAGTGTGACGCCTCTTTCGCCGACAACCGTTCCGTAGCCTTTCTCAAAAGTCTGGATGAAGTCGTCTGCCTGTGCAGACTTGGCGGCCATCTCGACTTCGCTTTGCGTCGAGTCTGGTTTGCCGAACGCGATATTGTCACTGACCGATCGAGAAAACAGGAAAATATCCTGCTCGATCATGGAGATCTGCGAACGCAGTGCGGCCAGATTCCAATCGCGCACATCCACACCATCCACAAAGATCTGTCCTTGCGTGACATCGTAGGTGCGGTTGATGAGCTTGACCAGCGATGTCTTACCTGCACCGGTTTGTCCCACGATGGCAACGGTTTGGCCGGGCTTTACTTTGAAGGAGATGTTCTGTAATACATCATCGGCGCTCCGGCTGCGTTCACTATCGCCCGATGCATAGGTGAAACTCACGTTGCGAAATTCCACTTCGCCCTTCATTGCATCGGCATAACCTTCTGCATTCTGGTCGAGGCGGGTTTCACTGTTGATGAGGTCGAGAATCCGGCGTGCGCTCGAGATGCCGGATGAGATCTGTGAGTAGGCGAATGTCGCTGTAAAGGTGGGGAACTCGAGCAAACGGAGCAGACCAAAATACGCCACCACCGCACCAAGATTGATCTGTCCACTGCGGAAAAGCAGCAGGGCATGGAACAAACCAAAGGCGTAGGCAGAGCCGAGCAGGAGCATCGCAACGTAGCGTCCCTCCAGGTCACCCTGGCGGACGAATGCATTTCGCACGCGGCTGGCGTTCATTACGAATTTGTCCACTTCGGCGTTTTCCTGTGATGCGCCCTTGACCACTTCCACGCCATCCAGCGATTCGGAAAGATGCGTGTTCATCTCCCCGAACGTCGCACGAACAGTATCGGTGATCGGTGAAAGCGTCTTCAGGTATCGGGTCAGCGCAATGAAATAGAGTACGATATACACCACGGGGACGATCACGAGTGCCGGGTGATAACGTCCTGCCACGAAGATGGGCATCAGCAAAAAGATGAACGACCCCACCACCAGGTTGACACCGGGGCTGAACATATAGTTGACCTCGCGCACATCGTTTGTAGAGCGCGCCATCGTATCACCGACGGGTTGCAGGTTGTGGAAGGTCATGCTCTTGCCGAGCAATGAAAGATACAACTCGTCGCGCACCGAACGTTCCAGTTTTTGAGCGAGCAATTCCGCTCCGAAGTTACGTCCGAGCTGCAGCGCGCCGCGAATCACTTGTGAGATACCGATAATGAGCGCCAGGGGGACCAATACACTTGTATCTGGTGTGGGCTTGAGCATTGCGTTGAACGCATCACCTGTCAGCACCGGGACCACTGCGGCCAACCCGGCGTTGCCTGCCGCCCCAACGACCATCATGATGATGATCCACCAGTGACGGCGCGCGTGCGACCAGATCCACCGGACCGGATGAGAGCGGTCGGATGTGTGTGCACGTTGCATTGAAAATTCGAGGGGAGCTGTTGTAGCCATAAACGCCGATTCTACCACCCCGCCCTGATGAGTCCGTTGCCACGTAACGCCCGTTATAACGAAGTGTTTACATTCATAGCAGGCTCGTGGAGCCTTGCACATTTCCCAAAGGAGAGTGTGAAATGAAAGTGATGTTTCCAAAGACGATTTCAGGTTGGTGCATGTGGTTGTTCTTCCTGGTGGTCGGTCTTGGTGTGATCCCCGCCGTAGGAGGACTGCTCCCAGCTTTCCTCGCTCCGCTACTGGCTTTGGCCTACGCCATCTTCAGCCTGCTTGGAATGTAACAGTGTGAGAAGCACAACAGCCTCCCAACGGGAGGCTGTTGTTGTTTCATGAGTCAAGCGGCAGGTCAGCGATCATCTCCGCGAATGCCAGTGCATATTCCCACCCGGTATTGTCTTCGATTCCCCACCATGCAGAAAGGATTGCGTGTGCCAGCCCCCACTCACGGATGCGCTCACGCTCGAACCCAAGATGCTCATGCAGGATGTCGATACGCCGCTTCGTGATCAGCCGGTTGTTGCTTCCGTTCAACAGCTCTTCCCATGGGTTCATCAACAGCGGACCCACCTCATAGCACGCGGGACCCAGAACTCCCTTCGGATCGATGATCAGCCATCCGCGTTCAGAAGACAGGACATTGTAGTGATGGAAGTCACCATGCATAAGGACAGGTTCGTGATTTTCCTTGAAAAACTCCTGTACCGACCTCTCTGCTCGTTCAACCAGTTTTTCGTCCAATGGTCCCGTCCCACCGTCAAACATCTTCCTTAATCGCTTTAATCCGTCGAACCAGTCGGATAATTTAATGAATTTATTGGCATCTGTCATTCTGAGGGAGCGTTCTTCGCGACCGAAGAATCTCTCGTTGTTGTGGTCAGGACCCTTCGCTTTGTTCGGGGTGATATCACCAACGGGTCTCCATATCTTCTTCATCACTTCCGCGGCGATGTGGGTCGCTTTGTCATCATCTTTCATCGTGGCTAGCATTTCCCCGGGACGCAGGCGCTCCAATACCATCCAATATTTTTCATCGTCATACTCGAGCAATTTGCAGGCACCTTCGCCGTTGAAGAGGCGCAGAGCTTCCATTTCGCTCAACATCTCGACGTTGGGAACGCCCATCTTCAGAACAACATCTGTCCCGGCGCGTCTTGCAAACGCAACGAAATTGTAGGAAAGCACCGGGGCAGGGACGACATCCGTCAAATTCCATCTGGCAGATGCTTCTGAAATGGAACGAGGCAATGTCTCCAAAAAGACATCGCCTCGTTCGCGGAATGTGTTTCGAATATTGGAAATGAACTCAGCAGGAAGATCCATGCATTGAGTTTACTCGTTTTTTGCTTTGACCAGATACACGCCGAGCACGATTGTCCACAACAACCAGAGCAGGCTTCCGACCAGCCCAGCCCAATCGACTACAGGGAAATCGGGTATGGCGGTGGCAAACAGTTCGGTTTGCGCGAGAAGGTACACTGCCGAGGCGATCCATCCCAGCCAGGAGATCCATTTTGCAAACAGAGGAGATCGATAGATGATGGCACTGATCATCACCATCCAAAGGATGATGAAGAACTGACCCAGGTGCTCGCCGAGGACCACGCCTCCGTATTGGTGGACGGCAACGAACACAGCGGAGACGGCGGCTCGTGTAGCGGAATCTGCTGCCGGGTCGGTGAAGAGCCGGGCAAGAGCGGGGACCACGAACACCCAGCGCAGGAGTCCGATCACCTGCACGACAAATCCCAGCACGCCAAGAGTCGTCGCCGTTTCCAAAAAGAGGGAGTTCTCTTTTTGTAGGACTCGCTTGAACATGATCACACCGAACAACATCGGCAGCCCCACCCAGGCAAAGGCAAGCCAAGTGTAGATCAACGAACTGCCGCCTGCCTGGAATCGGGTGAGAATTTCTGCGGTGGGCATGCGCAGAATGTCGGGATAGTCGAAGTTTGTGATCAATAGACTGTAGGGGATATTGACCAGAATTGCGCCGACGATGAAAAAGATACCGGTAAGCCTTCGAAACGATTTTTCAGACATGAGATTCTCCTATAAAGTGATAAATGGTTTCAACACTTGCATCATTAATTGCACACCACGTTCCATTTGCAATTCGTTCACGGTCTTTCCGCCCAACTCCACGCTGGTCAGCCAGAATTCAGAGATCATCCAGATGATCTCGGCCAGGTTTTCGATGGCATCCGGTTCTGCGGGCGCACGCAGGATGCCGGCGGCGACGAAGGCGCTGAACAATTGACGGAAACCTTCAAAGCCGCGTTTGCGTACTTCTAGAAACCTGCTTTTCAATTCGGCGTTGTTACGAAGCAAAGCCACGAGTTCACGATAAGCGAAGCGATACTGCCAGAGAGTTCTGTAATTAAAGCGGATGTATTCCTGCAGGTCATCCAACGTGGGCAGTTTGTCTTCAGGGACCTGGAAACCTGCGTCGTTGGCTGCATGAAGTCGTTCGAAAAGCGCACGGATGATCTCCTCCTTGTTGCGAAAGTGATAATACAGATTGCCCGGGCTGATACCTGCCGCCTCTGCTATGTGATTGGTGCTGATGGAGGACGTGCCTTCCTTGTTGAAGAGGGTAAGGGCGGTATCGAGGATCTTTTCACGCGTGCTCATGCTTGCTGCTCCTAGAGTATTTACTCAATTATTTTAGAGTAAATACTCTAATTTGTCAAGATAAAAAATAGGGGCGAGGTGCCTCGCCCCTACGAATTAAACCGGAAACAATTTGTCAAATACTTCGGGGCAATACTTCTGCACCATGTCGGATGAAAGCCCGTTCTCCTTGCAGATCTCCGCGAACAGATCCACACTCGGGCGGCGAATGCGCTTTTGCGTTTCGAGATCCAACCCCCAGAGACCGAAACGTTGCGTCCAACCGCGTTCCCATTCGAAGTTGTCCACCAGCGACCAGTGGAAATATCCCTTCACCGGCCAGTTGAAGTTAACAGCCCGCCACATTTGGTGAATGTGTTGTGCAAGGTAACGCGGACGTATTTTGTCTTCATGATCTTCCACGCCGTTCTCGGTGATGAGGATCGGCACATTAGGATAGGTGTGCACAGTCCATTTGATTGTTTCGAACAAACCTTCTGGAATATTGGCGATGAATTGGGTCGGACTGAAGTCTGAATCTTCAGGATAGCTGCTGTGCGTGAAAAGTTCGGCAGGTTTGCCAATGTGGAAACTGATCGTATCCACAGAGTAATAGTTCAAACCGATGAAGTCCTGCAACCCCCTGGCTTCGGGAACCTGTACCTTGCCTACTGGCGTTTTCATCACGCCTGTGCTCAACGCCGAAGGGAACGCCATGTTCACGCCGGTATAACGAATGCTGCGCATCAATTGGTCAAGCGGATTCCAATTCCGCTTTGCCACCATAGGGCGGTGATGATGAGCATAGCCCACACGGCATTCCGGCTGGATCTCATGGATGGCGCGATAGGCGCGTGCATGCCCGCGCAACAGGTTGGCCAGCACCTTCCATGCGACGTTCAGTCCACGATGCTTGGTGGGGAAATCGCCGGCCACATATCCGCTCAACGCATACACATTGGGTTCATTGATGGTACACCACAGCGTGCAATATTCCTTCAATGCCTGCACTGTCTTGCGTACGAACTTTTCGAACAACGCAGGCGCTTCATCGTTCTCCCACGAGTCCATTTCATAGAACCAGAGCGGGTCGGTGAAGTGATGCAGTGTGACCATCGGCGTGATGCCGCGTTCACGCATACCGCGCAACATGTTGCGATAGCGCTCGAGCGCATCTTCGTCCCATGTATCGGGAGTCGGTTGGATGCGGCTCCATTCCACGCTGAAGCGGTGTGCGTTCTGGCTGGTCTCTGCGGCACGGTCCATGTCTTCCTTCCAGCGTCCGCCCCACCAATCGGCGGCCAGCCCAGACGTCCCGTTGGTATGACCGTTCTGTTCCCACATCCACCACTGGTTGTTGGTATTGTTGCCTTCCACTTGATGCGCGGCGGTTGCTGTTCCCCATAAAAAACCGCGCGGAAAATGATATGCTGCTTGAACCATTGATTCTCCTGTTGGGGCGGATCGCACTCTGCGAGTATCTTCGACGATCCGCCCCTACGATTTATTTCTTGCCAAATATGCCAGATACAATGCAACTGATCCTGCCACGGCCGCGTTCAACGATTCGATCTGACCGCGCATTGGGAGTTGCAGGATGATGTCACACTTGTTGCGTGTGAGCTGACGGATGCCTTCGCCTTCGCTTCCCACGACCAAAGCGGTAGCTCCCGTTAAGTGACGCTTGGTCTTTTCCCCGATCGTTTCCCCGTTTTGATCGAGTCCCACCACCCAGATGTTTTCTGCTTTGATGGCATCGATCGCCTGTGCCAGGTTCGACCGCGCCACGCGCAAATGTTCACTCGCACCCGATGACGCGTTGACCACAGCCGGCGTGATCTCCACCGTGTGCGCCAGTGGGATGACCACACCATGCACACCGACCGCTTCGGCTGTACGAAGGAGTGTGCCAAAATTCTGCGGGTCGTTCAACGAATCGAGCAGAAGGATGAACGGCGGCTCGTTCTTCGAACGGGCATGCTCCAGCATATCGATGACATCGCTGTAGGCGTACTCCCCAACCTCTGCCGCTACGCCCTGATGATTCTCATGGATCTTGTCCAACCTTCCGCGCTGGACTCTTTCCACAGGGACCTTGATTTCCTTCGCCATGCGCAGGATCTCTGCCAGCCGTCCCTTCTCCTGTGCTCCTTCGGAAACCAGAACCTTATGGATCGGCCTGCGCCTGGCTCGCAGGGCTTCGTACACGGCATTGCGTGAATAAATGAACTCTTTCATAATTCTCTGATTGTACCGTAGGGACAGAGTGGAATACGTTTCGGGTGATCGCAACGATTACGATATTGCGGAGAAATTATATATAATCTATAATTTTGTTCTACTCAATAAAAGGGAACATTCATGACACAGAATCAATATGACGCAATCATTATCGGCGGCGGGCACAACGGACTTGTGGCTGGCGCATACCTCGCTCGTGCGGGCAAAAAAGTGGTCGTGCTCGAACGCAGACCCATTGTCGGCGGGGCGGCAGTGACGGAGGAGATCTTCCCTGGCTACAAGTTCACCGAGTTTTCGTATGTGGTGAGTCTTTTGCGCCCGGAGATCATCCGTGACTTGGAATTGCCCAGGCATGGATTAAAAATCCTCCCGCTGCCATCCACCTTTACGCCCATGGAAAACGGCGATTATCTCGCCGCTTGGGATGACCACGATCTGACGCGTCGCGAGTTGTACCGTCACTCTCCAAAGGATGCTGAAGCCTACGATGAATATGCCCGCGTCATGGCGCGTGCCGCGAAAGCCATCAAGCCGATCATCAATTTGATTCCGCCTGATCCATCCTCCATGAGCATCCGCGACTTGATGGGACTTCTCAAGGTCGGTCAATACGCGGCTTCGCTTTCCGAAAAAGAACTCTACATGGTTGCCAAACTCGCCACGCAATCGTCCGCGGATTTGCTCGAAGAGTGGTTCGAGACCGACGCGCTCAAAGGCACCAAAGCCGCCAGCG
>CAZKSG010000036.1:0-29499 GCA_964555335.1 uncultured Anaerolinea sp. | reverse complement strand
TATCAGCGTGTGCTCGATGAAGGGACTCTCTTTGTCCGCGGTAAAGTGGCAGAGGTTACGAACGCCGCGCGCTATGAACGCGAAAAAGGCAAGCTCATCATCCAGGTGGAAGATACACTGGCCGGCAAACAGCGGCGCATCCCCGTTGATATGGTCATTCTTTCCAGCGGTTTACAGCCGAGACATGATGCCAAGGCGGTCGGCAAACTGTTTGGTATTTCGTGTTCCACAGATGGCTGGTTTACGGAGAAGCATCCCAAGCTTGACCCGGTTGCAACGATGACGGAAGGTGTTTACATTGCTGGCTGTGCGCAGGGTCCGAAGGACATTCCGTCCAGTGTGGCACAGGGTGCTGCGGCTTCGGCACGCGTGCTTGATAAGATTCTGCAGAAAGAAGTGGCGCTTGAGCCGATCAAAGCCAGTGTGAACGAGGAGATGTGCTCGGGCTGCCGCATCTGCAATGGACTATGCCCGTTCTTTGCGATCACCTTCCATGAAGACCGCATGGTGACCGAGATCAACCCCGCACTTTGCCAGGGGTGTGGTACCTGTGTGGCGGCCTGTCCCGCAGGCGCGATCAGTGGCACGGGTTTCAGCGACGAGCAAATCATCGCCCAGATCGATGGGTTGTTGCTGCGCAATCTCGAGCCGGTTGGGGATTAGGAGTGGATGATATGACCGAAAACTTTGAACCAACGATCATCGGTTTTACCTGTAACTGGTGCAGCTATCGTGCAGCGGACCTGGCAGGGACGGCACGCATGAAGTACGCGCCGAATGTGCGCCTCATCCGCATGATGTGTTCGGGACGCCTCGACCCGACCTTTGTGCTGCGTGCTCTTTCAAGCGGCGCAGATGGTGTGATGATCACGGGCTGCCATCCCGGTGAATGCCATTACGTGGAACAGAACTACAAGGCGCTGCGCCGCTTTCTTCTGCTGCGCCGCGTGCTTGTGGGTATGGGTATCGAACCGGGACGTGTAAAGTTGGTTTGGGCAAGTGCAGCAGAAGGGGCGAAGTTTGCCAGCGAAACTACTCTCTTCGTGGATGAGATTCGCAAGTTAGGTCCGCTGAACTGGGGAAAGTCCCCTGACAACCTGGATGATTTGCAGGAAAAAATATCCAAGTCTGAGGAGGTGCCCGCATGATAACAAACGGTAAACCCAAATTTGCCATGTACTGGGCTGCCTCCTGCGGTGGATGTGAGATCGCAGTTCTCAATACGCATGAAAAGATCCTCGATGTGGATGCCAACTTCGATGTTGTGTTCTGGCCCGTTGCGATGGATGCAAAGTACAAAGATGTCGAAGCGATGGAGGATGGGTCGATCCTACTCACACTCTTCAATGGCGGAATCCGCAATGATGAGAACGAGCACATCGCCAAACTCCTCAGACAGAAGTCAAAACTGCTTGTGGCATTTGGTTCCTGCGCTTGTGAAGGCTGTATCCCGGGGCTGGCAAATCTCAGCCCGGTAGGGGAGATCGTTCACACGGCGTTCAACACGATCACCACCGACAACCCATACGAGATTTATCCGCGCACGTCGTTCGATGTGCCCGAGGGCGAACTGCACATCCCTAAGCTTTCAAAGATATTGCGCCCGCTCGATCAGGTGGTGGATGTGGATTACTATATGCCGGGATGCCCGCCCGAGTCGCATCAGATCGCGGCAGTGATTGATTTGGTGATTCAGGTGATCAATGGCAAGGCGGAATTGCCACCAAAAGGAATGGTCATAGGCGCCGGTCATTCCACTGTATGCGACGAATGTCCACGTGCACGCAACGTAAAGATGATCAAAACCTTTAAACGGATTCAAGATATTGCCCCGGTGGACCCGACACTTTGCATCCTTGAACAGGGAGTCCCGTGCAATGGTCCAGCCACGCGCAGCGGATGTAATGCGCGATGTCCGCAAGCCGGAGCGCAATGCATCGGGTGTTATGGCCCGGCCGAGGGTGTAATGGATTATGGTGCGCGCTTAATTACCGCATTCTCCTCTGTCATCGATGCGAATGAACCGGATGAGATCGAGCGGATTTTAGACGGCATCCCCGACCCAACCGGGCAGGTGTATCGATTCAATTTGGCGGGGTCATTGCTCAAAGCAGACGCAAATGCTTTTAAGGTGAAAGGGTAAGGAGAGAACCATGACACAAAAAATATCCATTGATCCCATCACCCGTTTGGAAGGTCATGGCAAGATCGAGATTTTCCTCGACAATCAGGGCAACGTTGCCAACACCTATTTCCAGATCCCTGAATTGCGCGGCTTTGAACGATTTGTTGTCGGGCGTCCCATTGAAGAAATGGCGTTGATCACGAACCGTATATGTGGCGTGTGCCCAGAGGCACATAACATGGCGGCATCGAAGGCCGCCGATATGGTGTATAAAGTCGAACCGCCGCGCACAGGAAAGATGCTGCGTGAGTTATTGTATTCCGCTTTCTATTGTGCCGACCATACGACTCATTTCTATGCCCTGGGTGGACCCGATTTCGTGATGGGACCCGACGCCCCGGTTGCCGAGAGGAATATTTTGGGTGTGATCCACAAGGTGGGGCTGGAGATCGGGGGCAAGGTCATCCAAATGCGCAAGTTTGGCCACACGGTGGTAGAGATGATCGGTGGACGCAAGGTACATCCATGTGCATCGATTCCCGGTGGAATGACCAAGGGAATCACCGAGGAACAACGCAAAGAGATCGAAGAGATGGGACGCTGGGCGGTGGAGTTTGCTCAATTCAGTTTAAAGATCTTCAATGACATTGTGCTTGGCAACCCTCAATATGTAGACTTGATCCTTGGTGATGTATACACTCATCACACGTATTACATGGGTCTTGTTGACGAGAACAACAAAATCAATTTTTACGATGGCAAAGTGAGAGTAGTCGACCCGAACGGCAAAGAGTTTGTGAAGTACGAGCCGAAGGAGTATATGCATCACATTGCCGAGCATGTCGAGCCATGGACTTACCTCAAATTCCCATATCTCAAGAACGTCGGCTGGAAGGGATTTGTAGATGGACCTGATTCGGGTGTGTATATGGCAACGCCGCTCTCACGCCTCAACGCATCGGATGGAATGGCCACACCGCATGCCCAGGAGGAATATGAACGTTTCTATTCCACGCTCGGTGGCACGCCTGTCCATCAACGACTCGCCACACATTGGGCGCGGTTGATCGAACTGTTGTATGCCGCGGAACGTTGGGTGGAATTGGTCACCGACCCTGAGATCACATCACCGAATGTTCACACCAGGCCGGTGCAGATTCCCACAGAGGGGATCGGCATCGTTGAAGCGCCACGTGGGACTCTCACGCATCACTACTGGACCGATGAACGCGGCGTTGTGACCAAAGCGAATCTCATCGTGGGCACCACCAACAATTACGCGCCGATCCAGATGTCCACACACAAGGCGGCGACCCATCTCATTAGGGACGGCAAGGTGACGGAAGGACTGCTCAATATGGTGGAGATGGCGTTTCGTGCCTACGATCCATGCTTTGGGTGTGCGACACATTCATTGCCCGGACAAATGCCTCTTGAGATCACCATTCGCGACGGGGATGGGAATCTGGTTGATGTGTTGAAACAGTTCTGCTAGTGGTAAAACGTCCCGCAGGTCTTTGTTTGGGTTCTGGGCAGGTGCCTTTCAGTGGTGAGACTTGCGGGACGTGATTTCTCTTGTGAAACGGAATCGATTTTCGGCTTGGAAGGAAGCGCAGTTTTTCATCCTTTGAAAACGATCGTGATCGGACTCGGGAATCCAATCCTTGGCGATGATGGAGTGGGGTGGCGCGTTGCGGAGGATCTTCAACATCAACTAAGTGCGTATCCACAAATTGATGTGAAATGCCTGTCGTTGGGTGGGATCAGCTTGATGGAGAATCTTGCCGGGTATGAGCATGCCATCCTCATCGATGCCTGTATTTCGAATGAAGAACCAGGTTCGATCACGGTCTCCAGATTGGACGACCTCCCCGATCTTTCCGCATTCCACACTACGAGCGTGCACGATATGTCGCTGCAAAATGCGATGAAGTTGGGTCGAAACCTCGGCGCACAACTGCCTGAAGATGTGATGGTGGTGGGAATCTCGGCCAGGCAGGTCTATGACTTCAGCGAGGAACTTTCTCAACCTGTTGCTGAGTCCGTTCCAAAGGCCGCTAAAGTTGTGATGAAACTGGCGATGCAAAATATCACAATTCAATGAAGAAGAAAGTCATCCGCCTGGATGACTTTCTCCATCTTGGACATAACCTATTTAGCGATTAATCTAAAGCTGAACATGCGTGAATTTTCTCTAACACAAAAACTTCTAGACCGCGCTTTAGAAACAGCTCATTCAAAACGAATCAAACGTGTACATTTGCTGATTGGTTCATTTTCTGAGGAACGGGAAGACTCGATTCAATTCTATTGGAAAGATCTGGCAAAGGGTTCACTTGCCGAAGGGGCCGAGTTGCATTTTGACCGGGTGAAAGCCGAGATGAAATGTCTTGATTGCAGCGGCATGTCTTATCTCGGTGAGAATGAAGAAGCACGTACCTGCAAATATTGTTACAGCAAACATTTGCAGTTGTTGGTCGGAGAAGATGTAGGACTCGAACGTGTTGAAGTTGAGTAAAAGATTCGCGTGAGCGCGCGAATGCGTTGTAGAACGAATTCGATTGGCTCAGGACGATGATTATAATGACGAAGCATATTTCAGTTAAAGGTGTTGTGCAAGGAGTCGGGTTCCGTCCGTTCGTGTATGGGCTGGCAACTCGACTCGATTTGCATGGCTGGGTATGCAACACGTCTGGCGGGGTGGAAATCCTGATCCAGGGTCCAGAATCCAATATCGAGCGCTTCCTTTGCAACCTTAAATCCGATGCCCCGGCGTTGGCCAAGATCGATGATATTACAGTATTTGACGAGATATCGAATATCGAATATTCGACCTTCGATATTCGACCTTCAACGAACGCAGAAGATGATCGTCAGCCCATCCCAGCCGATGTAGCCATCTGTCCGGAGTGTGAACGGGAACTGTTTGATCCGCGCGACCGACGCTATCTTTATCCCTTCATTAACTGCACCCATTGTGGACCTCGATTCACGATCATCAAGGACCTTCCTTATGACCGTCCAAATACCACAATGGCAGATTTTGGAATGTGCGGGTATTGTGGCACGGAATATGCTGATCCGTCCGATAGGCGCTTCCATGCCCAGCCAATCGCCTGTCCCGAATGTGGTCCCTTCGTGGCGCTGCGAGAGATCCATTCCCAATTTCCTGGTGCAACGTCAAAGATCACTAGCATCGAATGTCGCACATCTGCGATCCTGAAGGCGCGGCGATTGTTGCGCGAAGGATATATCCTGGGGATCAAGGGACTCGGTGGTTTTCATCTCGCGTGTGATGCGTCGAATACATTGAGTGTGGAGGAATTGCGCGACCGCAAAGGACGAATCGAAAAGCCCTTTGCCATCATGGCAGCAAACATGGATGTTGTCCGTTCCATTTGCCATGTCAGCCCGGAAGAGGAAGCACTACTGACGAGCCGGGAAAAACCGATTGTCCTGCTTGAGAAGAAACCACAAAACGAACACACGTATAAAGTTTCGAAATGGGTTGCACCAAATCTGGACCGCCTGGGTGTGATGCTGCCTTACACTCCACTTCATCATTTGCTCTTGAATCAAAAGGATTTGTTGCTTGGCACAGAGCCTGCACCATCGCTGTTGGTGATGACCAGCGGAAATTTCTCTGAGGAGCCGATCGCTACAGATGATGAAGATGCACTGCAGCGGCTCTCTCCGCTTGTGGATGCCTTCCTGGTCCATAATCGTGAGATCCTTATGCGTTGTGACGACTCGGTTGTGAGAGCCGATCATGACCCAGTATCCGCGGTTTACCTGCGTCGCGGCCGTGGATATGCCCCTTATTCCATCAGGCTTATATCTGATGCCAAGCCAATCCTCGCGGTTGGCGGTGAATTAAAGAATACATTCTGCCTGGTGCGTGACCATACCGCGTTCCTCAGCCATCATATCGGCGACATGCAAAGCCCCGAAGCATTTGGGTCCTTTGAGCAGAGTATTGAACATCTCTCGCATGTCTTCCGCATCCAGCCGGAGATCGTTGCTCACGATCTTCACCCGAATTATTTCAGTACACGATACGCACAGCGGCTGGACCTTCCACAAGTTGGTGTGCAGCATCACCATGCTCACATTGCTTCATGTATTGCAGATAATGAACTAAATGACAGACGATTGATTGGGCTTGCCTTCGATGGAACAGGATACGGTGTCGACGGTGCAATCTGGGGTGGGGAAGTGCTGCTCGCTTCTTTGGCCGACTTCGAACGTTTTGCACACCTTGAATATTTGCCCCTCCCCGATATTGACTCTGCCATCCGCTCACCCTGGCGTATCGCGGCAAGATATGCCCACGCATTATCTGTAGAGATAGACGATCTGCCCTTCATTAAAGATGTGGATCTGCAGGCGTTGCATTTGCTGCGACAGCAAACTGACAGAGACTTGGATACTCTCCACACTTCTTCCATGGGGTGTTTGTTCGACGCCGTGGCTTGCTTAATCGGGCTACGGAATAATGCCACGTATGAGGCGCAAGCGGCGATGGAACTGGAAGCGTTGGCAAGACCTTTCGCTGCAGTGGCGAAGCCCTATCCATATAGCATCGACGATGGGAATGTAATTCGGTTAAGGGAATTGTTAAATTCAGTTATCGAAGATGTACGTTCGAAAAGGTCCACTGAAATCACGGCAGCGCGTTTCCATCGTACAATTGCAGATATCGCGGTCGATATTTGCGAACGTGCCCGTGAGATAACTGGTCTGTATGAAGTGGCATTGTCAGGCGGTGTATGGCAGAATCAAATTCTGCTCGATCTGGTCCGTGACGGGTTGCGGAAAAATGGCTTTATCGTCTATTTCCACAGGCAGGTTCCTACGAATGACGGTGGCTTGTCGTTGGGACAGGCGGTTGTGGCAAATCATGTTCATGCCGAGCGACCCCGGCCGACGCGGCTTGTAATTAATGAAAGGTAACTTCTATGTGTCTTGGTATTCCCGGAAAAATTATTGATGTATACGAAAAGGATTCCCTCAAAATGGCAAAAGTTGACTTTGGTGGAATCGTCAAGGAAGCCTGCCTGGCATATACGCCTGAGGCAGAAGTGGGACAATACGCCTTGATCCATGTTGGTTTTGCGATCAGTCTAATGGACGAGGAAGAGGCGCAGGAAACGCTGCGGCTGATCCAGGAAATGTCTGATATTGAGAGCGAACTCCCCACATAGTTCCTGCCATCTGGTCTTCATTAAAACAACTCGGGGCACGAAGTCCGTGCCCCGAATTGTTTTTTAAGTGAGGTTATTATATTCCAATGGGCTCGGTGGCTTTCACATGCACTTTCTCATGTTCTTCTTCCACCAGCGTGTGATCTACCACTCGCAAGTATTTTACGCCGAGCGAGAATGCGGTGAGTCCGTAAGCGATGATCGCTGCACCAGTTAAGATCTCGATCAAGGATGGGCGATAACTCGTGTACGTGATCGCTGCGCCTGGTACATAGGACATCAACACCAATTGCCCGGTGATATTCGTATCCCAGCGGAAGGCAACTACACCAGCCGCGACCAGGAACAGGGCAACCATGCGCCAGAAGCGGTTCATGCGGGTCGGCCGGTAGAGTAACAGGATCATCGGGACAATCATTCCAAAGAGGAATTCCACGATCCAGAAGTTGAAGGAGAACGGACCTTTGGTTAGGAAGTGCAAGCCTTCGGTGCGACCCGGGTCATAGGTGTAGGTTGTTGCCAGCGCATCCCAGGCGCGGAAGTAGAAGTATCCGATCAGAAGGTAGCCAACGAACTGGGCTACGCGTTCGATGAGTGCATCGTTGATCTTGGCTTTTGAGCTCAGACGGGAGGAGAGCATCGTGACGAAAAGCGTCAATGAAATTCCTCCAACAATCGCTGAGAGCATGAATAATACCGACATCTCGGGTTTGAACCAGAACGGTCGCGCTTTGATCACGCCATAGGTCGCGCCGAGTGACGACTGATGCAAGCTTGAAAGCCCCAAACCAATGATCGCAAGAATAGGTGCATAGTGATGCACACCAGACATCAAGTTGGCGATCCTGGGGAAACGTTTGCGCAGCCATTCCAGGTTGGCGATGATTGGCATCGTCTCGAACAGAAGCACGGTGAGGTAGATGATCACGCACATGGTCACTTCCCAGAGCAGGGAGTGGGTATTCCAGTAGATCATCGAATGCCAGAAGCGCTCGGGCTTGCCGATATCAAGGATGAGGGCAAGTGTCGCCATGGTGTAGCCGATCAAGCCAACAAAGGTTGCTGTGCGTGCGATTGGCTGGAACCGCTTCAACCCGAACAGGTATACGCCGGCGCACAAACTAAAGGCGCCTGCGCCTAGCGCAATGGAGGAAAGATCGATCGTAATCCACAATCCCCAGGGGACGCGGTCTGTCAGGTTGGTGATTCCCAATCCTTTCCAGAAGACCATGATACCTGCAATAGCGCCGCTCAACAGGATGAGTCCCATGATGCCAAGCCAGACCATCCACGGAGTAATGACAAGTCTTGAACGTAAATTTTTCAACATGGCTACGACTCCTTCGCAGCGACAGCGGGTATGTAATAGACGCGGGGTCCCGTACCGAGGTTTTCGCGCAGGCGATATGTGGGATTCTCATGCAGAGCCTTGCTCACATTTGAGTGAGGATCATTGAGGTCGCCAAACATGCGGGCACCGGTTGGGCAGATATTTACACAAGCCGGAGTCGCTTCCGGGTCCACGCCGGGTGTGAGTCCAAGGGCGAGACCGCGATCGATAGTCTGGTAACAGAAGGAGCATTTCTCAGGAACGCCACGTGGACGTCGTTCCACTTCTGGAGTTCCCCATTCGGGGACGGCAGGGTTTTCGCCTGTAAACTTTTCCCAATTGAAGGAACGTGCATCGTATGGACATGCGATCTGACAATAACGGCAGCCGATACAACGGTCATAGTCCATCATCACAATGCCATCGTCGCGATAATAGGATGCTTTCACCGGGCAGACTTCCACACACGGAGCCTTTTCACAGTGCATGCACGGGCGCGGAACGTAGACCTGCATGTCTCCTACCATACCATCTTCAGTTACTTTATTCCATTGGATATCAGGGTTGACATCGTTATGAGCCTGGCACGCAAGTGTGCAGTAGTTGCATCCTGTGCATTTCGATTGATCGATCACCATGACCCATTGATGTTTGCCTTTGGGGGCTCCGCTTGACGCCTTGGTAGGCGATACTGCTCGTGTCCCTGCGGCAACCGCAACACCTACGGCAGTCAGCTTCAGGAATTCACGGCGATTGATATTCTGCTTACTCATTGTCTTCCTCCCGATTTTGTTTCAACGTTCGTTGATACCAGCGTTCGAGCCACGGAGCGAGAACCATGCCGCCGGCTAAACCGAGCAGGCCGGCCAGGGCAGAGAACCCAATCGGGCTGACGGGTTGGGGTTCATCGGTGACGGGAACCGTCTCTGTTTGAGCGGTGGGCACCATGAGAGGGGCAGATGTCCCACTAACGGCTTCGGTTGAGCCACTATGCATCTGTTCTGCATGGCAGGTATTGCACGAATCCAGGCTTGCGTTGAAGGAATGATCGGGGACGGTGTGTGCTGCACGATCAGTATCTTCGATGTGCTTCACATGGCAATCCACACAGGATACTCCCTTTTGGTTATGGGATGAGTATGGAAAGTCCATGCTGTGTTCCTGATGGCAGTTAATGCATAGGGCAGAAACATCATCGGCCTTTTCACCTTCTGTGCGTGGGCCTGTCATTTTCTTTAGCGATGCGCTGTGAGGATCATGGCACGTGGCGCAGTCCATACCGCGCTGATAGTGCGTGCTAACTTTCCAATCCTGCCAGCCAAAACGCGTGTCACTGTGGCAGCGTCCACATAGATCGGTGGAGCGATCGATAGGCATGGGTGTCTTAGGGTGATCGGCTGGAGCTGGGCCATGGCATGCTTCGCAGGTTACACCGTCGGCTTTATATGTTGCGGTCGCAGGGTCATAACCTGTCGTATGGCAAACGAGACAGGCTCCTGGTTTTCCCTGTTTCGTCCACTCATCCAAAAAGATCGGATCTTTTCCAGCTTGTCCGTGTGCCCCATTTTCCCAGGTCATCTGGAATTCAGTGTGGCAGACCGTACAATCCTGTGTGCCACTTGATGCCTGGGCAGGCGGATTCCCTTCCTGCGCACTGGCGACAATCAACGTAACGCCTGCGGCAAGCAAGGCGAATAGTACAGCGATCAAAAATCGTTCGATGCGGGAAGTCATTTCTTACAATCTCCTTGGTTCAGTTTTGAGTGTAGGTATGGGAGCCTCTGTGAAGACCTGACAGGAAAGACATTTTTCATTCAGATAACCGTTGGGCAAACGGTGTACCTGCCAACAGGGCAGATCAGATTTATATGCTTCGCAATTCTCAAGTTGCTGTGGCGAACAACCTTTTATTTTCCAGCATTCAGGCTTGTCCACCGCTTGTGGGTGAAGTTCGGCTTCTGCCTGCCAGCGTTCATCCAGCTTGCGCAGGAAAAAAACGAGCAGGATGGTTCCGGCAATTGGGATCGCCAGTCGTAGCAGCAGACCGACTAGGATGTAAAAGAAGGAAGTAAGTGTTTCCATATTCACCTCAACTGTGATACCAATACCGAATCTCGCGTCTACGAACCCATTCCCCGATGGCAATGAGTAACCCAAACGGGATCAGCACTCGGATCAGGGTAAAGAGGGCAAATGTAATGGCACTCATGGGATTCTCCTTTCGTTCATTCGCCCTTAGTGTATGAGAAATGGATAAGAAAAGGAATTCGGCAGATCACCGATCTTTTAATCGGCGGTTCATCCTATGCCCAAGTCTAATTTATGGGTATTTTGCAACTTCTTTTCCCATGCTCACCCCACGAAAAAGCAGAAAAATGGGGCATTTCCCCCATCTTTTAATGTATCTCAGGGTAATTGTTATATAATCCTACTAAATAAGACCTATCATATAAAACCGATTACATTCATCTAATAGTGGGATGACATACGTTATTCACACTAAATTTACTTTAGATTAAGATAAAGGAGAGATTAAAAGATTGCTTGGAAGAACTATATTATTTGCAGGAGGTGTCACGCAGACAAGTAGTTCAATGTTCTTGGCAAGAAACCCACTGAAAGGAGAATCTCGAAAATTCAATGAAAAAAACTTTAATGCTTCTAGGTACCTTGCTTCTGCTCGCGGTCGTTTTGGCGGCCTGCGGCGGTAAGCCGGAACCCACTGCCGCCCCCACAGCTGCCCCTGTGGAAGAGACACCTGTTCCCACTGTTGAGGTGCCCAACCTCACAGCATGGGAAGCATCTGCCCATAACGCCGTTGACACCGAACCCTTCCGCCACTGGGATGACGCCACTGAGAACCCTGATGGTGTTCCTGTGGCGTGTGCCAAGTGTCACACCAGTGCTGGTTACCAGGACTTTCTGGGTGCCGATGGCTCGGCTGCCAACGTGGTTGATGCTCCTGTTCCTGCAAAGGACGCCCAGGGCATTCAGTGCATCACCTGCCATAACCCTGTTGCTGCCAACCTGAACGAGGTTGCCTTCCCCGGATTTGAACTTGACAAAGATGGTAATCCTGTTCCGTTCGTTGTGAAGGGTTTTGGCGATGCGTCCCGCTGTCTCGTATGCCACCAGGGTCGTGAGTCGAAGGCCTCTGTGGATGCGCAGATCGCACGCTTCAAAGTGGAAGATATGGACGCTGTCGTTGCCCCGATCAAGGATGATGCGGGCAAGGATGTAACTTTTGGCTTCCGCAACATCCACTACTATGCGGCCGCCGCGACCCTCTATGGAACAGAGGTCAAGGGTGGTTATGAGTATGACGGCAAGCTCTATGATGCCAAGCATATGCATGTAGATGGCTATGACACCTGTATCGGCTGTCATGATCCTCACTCCCTAAAGGTGAAGGTCGAACAATGCGCCATGTGCCATGGTGATGGCGTCCTGGCCGAAGGTGGCTTAAAAGACATTCGTGAACCTCAGGCTTCCGCTTGGGATTACGATGGCGATGGCAACAAAGAAGAAGGCATGTACTATGAGATCCAGGGCCTGCAGGAAGCTTTGCTTGCCCAGATCCAGACTTATGCCAAGGATACTGCTGGCGCTGAGATTAAATATGATGCGGCTACCTATCCGTACTTCATGGGTGCCGATGGCAAGGCCTATCCGAATTGGACAGCCCGCCTGCTCAAGGCTGCTTACAACTACCAGGTTTCCATCAAGGATCCGGGTGCGTTTGCCCATGGCAATAAGTACATCATCCAATTGCTTGTGGACTCCATCGGGGACCTCGGTGGTGATGTAAGCAAGTTCACGCGTGATGATGCTGGTCATTTTGCTGGCAACACCATGCCGTTCCGTGACTGGGATGCCGAAGGCGAAGTCCCCTATGGCTGTGTGAAATGCCACACTGCTGGGGGTTTGCCTGAATTCATCAAGAACGGCGGTACAACTGTGGTTTCACCGACTGGTTCAACTCTCACCACCGGTGTTGCAGCCATGCCCCCCAGCAACGGTTTCAAATGCTCGACCTGTCACGATGAAGCCAATTGGCCAAATCGCTACACGGTTGCCTCCGTCACCTTCCCCAGTGGCAAGACCGTCAGCCTTGGTGGTAAGGATGCCGATGGCAAGTTCGTTGCCGATGACTCCAACCTGTGTATTGCCTGTCACCAGGGTCGTGAATCCACCGCCAGTGTGAATGCTGCACTGCGTGGCAAAGAAGCAAATACCGTGGACGCCAAGATCAGCTTCAAGAACATCCACTACTTTGCTGCTGGCGCCACCCTGTTTGGCAATGATGCCCAGGGAGCCTACCAGTACGAAGGCAAGACCTACTTTGGTCAGAACACTACTCACCCGCTGAACAAGTGTAAAGACTGTCACGATGTCCATGCTCTTGAGCCCAAGCTCGAAGCGTGCGCTGGTTGTCACGGTAGCGCCAAGCCCGAAGATATCCGCTTCAACACGGATACTACTGACTGGGATGGTGATGGCAATGTGACCGAAGGTGTGGCTGGCGAAATCCAGACTCTATCTGATGCACTTTATGCTCAGATCCAGGCTTACGCAACTGAAAAAGCCGGTGTTGGTATCGTCTATGACGCGGCTTCCTATCCGTATTTCTTCCTGGATAAGGATGGCGATGGCAAGGGCGATAAAAACGACCAGGGCGCAGGCGTCAACTTCAATGGAAATTGGACCCCGGAACTTCTCAAGGCTGCATTCAACTATCAATACAGCCAGAAAGATCCCGGTGCATTTGTCCACAATCCCAAGTATGTCATCCAGTTCCTGATCGACTCGATCGAGGACCTGGGCGGCGATGTGAGCAAGTACACTCGTCCTGAGGTTCCTGCTCAGTAAGTCGTACGTTTCAGTAACAAAAAATGACGGGCGTAACAGCGCCCGTCATTTTTTGTTTGTCATTCGACATCTGTTCTATGCTTTGATAATTCCCTTGCGAATCGCATAACGGACAAGCTCTGCACGCGAATGCAGGTTCAATTTGCGCATGATATTTTCACGATGCCGTGCGACCGTTTTAGGGGAGATCACAAGCGATGTTGCGATTTCTTCGTTGTTTGCGCCTTCAGCCAGATAGGTCAAGACCTCCTGCTCACGGTCTGTCAGTTCTGATTGTGCTTCGCCGCTGGGTGGTTGTCCGCCGCTGAGAAAATCACGTACTAACAGCTTGGCCAAGGAAGGGTAAAGATAGACTTGCCCTGTGGCGGCGGCGCGGATCGCGGTCAGCAGTTCTTCAGGGGCAGCTCGCTTAGGTACATACCCTGTAGCACCCGCCTCCAGCATCTTGAAAAAATATTCCTCGTCTTCATGGATGGTTAACGCAACAACTGCGACCTCTGGAAACCGCTTCTTGATCTCGCGTGTAGCATCGATTCCCGAAAGGTCAGGCAGGCCAATATCCATAAGGATCACATTGGGTTTGATCCGTGATGCGGTTTCGATCGCTTCATGAGCAGAGGCGGCTTCGCCGATAATCTCAATATCACGCTCATTTTCTAGCAACATCCGAAGTCCTGACCGGACAACAGCATGATCATCCACCAGCAATAAACGTGTGTTCATTTCTGCACCTCTTCCTGCACATGGCTTCGATTCCCTTGTGATGATGTACTTTCGTGATGATAGGGGATCCATGCTTCCACTTCCGTGCCATAGCCGGGACGTGATTGAACGGTCACCGTTCCATTCAGAAGAGCGGCGCGCTCCTCCATGCCGGCCAATCCCAGGGAAGGACGACTTGTGCGACGCTTTTGCACCTGTTCACGGTCGAAACCGATCCCATTATCGAATACACTAATCCGTACGCCCTTTTCCTCATAATGTAAATGTATATTCACATGTGTTGCCTGGGAATGTTTGATAATGTTGTTGAGACATTCCTGAATGATACGAAAGATCGTGATCTTCATGGCATCATCCAGTTCACATTCCTCACCATGAATATCCACCCGGATATGAAGGGACGAGTGCTCTTGTATCTTGCTGGAATACCAGCGCAGCGCAGCAGAGAGACCCAGATCATCGAGATGCGATGGACGAAGGTCGGTCATCAGACGTTGTAGTTCCTTGAGTGAATCGGCCGTCAGGTTTTCAAGTGTATGCAGGGTGACTAGTGCATCCTTGTTGCGATGACTTAATTTTCCCGCCAGACCGCGCAACCCCATGCCAATAGCCGTCAGGGATTGCCCCGTTTCATCGTGTAGATCACGTGCAATGCGCTGACGTTCTGCTTCCTGCGCTGCGACAACGCGGCGGAATAATTCGGCGCGCAAGGCTTCACGCTGGTGAGATTGTTCCAGTTGTGCGGCTTGAAGCTCGGCAATCTTGCGTTCGGTTTCGACCTGGAAAGCGCGCAGAAAACGGATGACGAAGACTGCCGCCGCAACAGCCGTAACTGCACGGAACATCTGGATCGGAAATCCAAATATTTCCAGGAACATGGTTTCGTTGATGTAATGTGAGAGAGTTAGTGGAGTGGTCCGTGAAAAAACCTGCCCGAAAAGCCCATACCAACCGAACGTAATCGCGGCCCACAATGCATCCTGCCCAAAGCGGACAAGGCCTGAGCGGCGGAAGGCTCGTTGCTGCACAACCAGCCCGATGGCCGTCAGAACCGCGGCAGGCATCGCCAGAGTATAGCGGGTCCATACATCTGCAATGTCCCAAAGCGTTTGTCCGGAATATTGTCCACGGAAGGTATACAGCCCAAAGACCCAGATCGCCTGAAGTCCAATGGGGATGAGGAGAAGCAATCTGCGTGTGACTTCTGTGTCGGCAAGTAAAAAACTGCCGAACGCGGCCAGTGAAATAAAGGAAAAGGCAAGCGTTGCAAGTTGGATCGCCAGAATGATGGATGTTTCGAAACCCGTGAGGGGACGATCAAGAAGCAGATACATTTCGATCCACTCGTGGGCAGCGTGGACGAACCCGAACCCGGCCAGTGGAGGTAGTGCCCTGCGCAGCCGTACATCTGATGCCCTTCCACCTTCGATAGCCACCAACAAACCCATGCTGAAAAAAGCAAGGCCATAGATGAAGTAGATGGGAACGATATAGGGTGCGCCGAGGATCATGATGTGCTCGTTCTACCTCTTGCAGTTCCTTTGTTATCCTAGATTCTTAACTTGCTCCCACATGTGCGGCAGAAACGATCACTTGCTTGAGCGCGGGTACCGCACTCGTGACAGTATACATCCTTCCCATCGGCATCATCAGGAGCATCGCCAGATCGCTTACGCTGGCGAGGTTTTCGTTCGGGGACCTGTGTGGAGCGCCAGTAGAAAAACAGGGCCAGTGCGATCAAAGCCAGTCCAAAACCGCCTATGATCCACGGCAGGTTGTCAATAGAGACGCGTCCCTCGGTGGTGGTGTCGACCGGTTCAGAAGGTTGTACATTCGAAGGACTGCCCTGTACGCTCACTGCATCCGAAGTACGCTCATATTCGATCTCGAATTCGTAGGATTGCCCCATTTTGAAGTCGGCACGGCTCACAAGACCGACGAGATGCGAACCGTCGTTGGATTTTGCCGTGCTATCCAGAACCGGGTCCGTTACAATATTGGTGCTGTCAGCTGGGAGTTGCACTGTAACGTTGAATTGATTTGCCTGATAATCACCAAACCAGCGGAACGAAAATTTACGTTTGTTTCCTTCGCGTGTGAGCGGTTGATAGTATTCGATTCGGTGGGGCGCATAGGATTGCACATTCAAAGTAACGGTTTGCCAATCGCCTTGTGTTTCGGGCCCATCGTAGCTGATATTGATCAGTGAACCATTGGTCAGGGATGCAACAGCGGTCAGGTTGCCTTCCTTGGGAAAACGCACTTTGACTTGAACCGGTAAAGTGACGCTCTCATCCACGGTAAATTCATGTATCACCAGCATGCTTGGCTGGTCATATTCTGCCCAAAGCTCTATGCTAATGGTTTTTAACTTGGGTTCCCTGGCTGCACTGGCGTGGGTGGGAAACACAAGTGCCCCTACTACCAAAATAAAGACGAGCCACTTTCGCATCAGTGACCTCCGAAATGTAGTTAAATTGCCGCGCAAATTGATACGGCACTATTTAATCTTATCACGCAATGGAAATGGTAAATACAACAAACTACACCAAGTTAGTGGAAGAATGTCACCCAGTAGGGTGGAGTGCCCTGACGAGCTTCCAACAACCCCAGTTTGCAGGGGTCGGAACGCGATGGTTTTCCCCGTGAAGCACTACTGCACCGCAGATCGCGTCGATCTCAGTCGGAGCGCCGCGCAATACATCCTGTAGCATGGAGGACCGGTTCGCAGCCGTTTTGTGTGCCACATCTTCCACCGCAGCAACGGGGTCATCGAATGGCAGATCAATTTGCTTGGCTTGGGCAACACGTGCCGTTTCACATGCCAGTTCTTTCATCACTTCATGGGCAGAAGGACGTTCGAGCAATTCCCCGTTTGGGATGCGCAATAATGCGGTCAGCGGATTGATCGCTGAGTTGATGATAAGTTTTCCCCAGACCAGGGATTGTGCGTCATCCACGATATGCACGTCGAATTTGGCCGAGGTCAACGCCTCTTCGAGCGGACCAAAGGCCGGATTCCGTTCAATGGAGATAGGACCCTCACCGCCAGCTTTCACTACGCCCGCGCCAAGCAGGGTTGCTCCAGTTGTAGTGATGCCGAGAGCAACACGACTCAAGCCCAGGCTTCGAACGAGCGTCTCGCGATTGCCGAGTCCGTTTTGCAATGTGACGGCGAGTCCATCCTCGGCAAGACAGCCCCTTAGTTGATTTGCCGCGCGTTCCGTTTGCCATGCTTTTACAAGTACAAGAGCATATTGAACATCCACGCATTCACGTGGATGTTCTGTGGCATGAATGTTGAATCGATGTTCAACTCCATTCGAGTCAGTGAAACGTACACCCTCCTTGTGGATCGCATCCAACCCCTCTTTCCACGTGCCAAGCATGGTGACTTCATGTCCCGCCTGCGCAAGCCGTGCCGCAAAGAGACTGCCCAAGGCACCTGTGCCAACAATGAGAATGTTCATGTCGTTTATAAATTACGGCTTATGTGCTGTGCAGCACATAAGCCGTAATTCCTAATTCAATTCATTGAGCAATGTTTCCCACTCTTTGTCATCCATCTCGACCGTGTGTTCGTGAGCGGGGAAGCGCTTGGTCTCCACATCGTCAATGTAATCTGTGAAAGCCTTGTGCATGGTCTCGTGCAGATTGGCATATTTCTTCACGAATTTGGGAGTGAAGCGGTCGAACAGACCGAGTAGATCGTGTGTGACGAGCACCTGCCCATCACAGCCCACACCAGCGCCAATGCCGATGGTGGGAATGGAAAGTTTCTTTGAGATCAATTCCGCCAGCCGCGCCGGGACCGATTCAAGGACGATGCTAAAACAGCCTGCCTCTTCAAGAAGAAGCGCATCCTCAACGAGACGTTTAGCGGCAACAGCAGTCTTGCCCTGGGCACGGAACCCACCCAGTTGGTTGATGGACTGTGGCGTTAAACCGAGATGCCCCATGACGGGAATGCCCGCGCCGGTGATCGAGCGGATCGCATGAACGCGCTCGCGTCCGCCTTCGAGCTTGACCGCATCCATGCCGCCCTGTTGTAGAAAACGCCCGGCATTGCGTGTCGCCTCTTCGACCGAGACCTGATAAGACATGAACGGCATGTCACCGATCAATAGAGCGGTCTTTGCCCCGCGTGCCACAGCACGACTATGGTGGAGCATATCCTCCATGGTCACAGATAATGTGTTCTCGTAGCCAAGAACCACCATCGCAAGCGAGTCGCCGACCAGGATCGAATCGACGCCTGCATTATCCACCGCCAGTGCAGTTGGGTAGTCATAGGCAGTGAGCATGGAGATCGGTTCGCCGCGTTCCTTTTTCTGACGAAAGGTAAGCGTTGTGACTTTTTTACGCGCGATCGCGCGAGTGGAAATGGGTGCTGGTGTAGACATAGGTATCCTCCGAAAGGTAGGAGCCGTTTCTTGATGCGATCATCCCCTGATTGTCGCAACCCTGACAGCTTGAAATGTTTCCGTCGCGTTCCCACGGATACGCGCGGTAGATCGATTATTCCACAAAACCTGTTTTTAAGATATGGCAGAAAATGTAAATCTTTCGTAGGAATAATTCGTTGATTTCATTCACAATGTCAGATTCTTTCGAGAAGCAGTATAATCGTCTCAGACAATTTCCGTTGTTGTGAACATCACAGCAACCTAAAAACAGGAGGCTTATATGAGAAGGATGTTTGGCTTTCTAATTGGCATTATGGTCGGTGGGTTGGTGGGCAGCACGATCGCATTGTTGATGGCACCCGAATCGGGAGAGGATTTGCGCAATCAACTCCGGGAACGTGGACAGGTCTTCTTCAACGATGTCCGCCACGCTGCTGACGAACGCCGTATTGAACTTCGTCAGCGGTTGGAAGAAATGCGCGCACCCCGCGAAGATGTAATGTGAGTTTCATCGTATTGGGAATAAAGCCTGCGGCTTAGCCGCAGGCTTTTTGATTCCTTGACAGGACGGGATTCAGGAGTAATATCTAATTCGATAACTGTCTAATTAATTAGAAAGAAGTAGAAATGGATCAAAACCCGGAACTCCTGTCATTTGTCAAGGCGCTGGCATCCGCCGACCGCCTGCGCATCATCGGAATACTGGTCCGCGGAAAGGCTGTACAGGCAGAACTTGCCGAGCAGTTGCATCTGCCGATCCGGGATGTGTTCAATCATCTTGCATTTCTCGTGAATGTGGGGTTGGTCACAGAATCTGATGGAATATATGACCTGGATGAGAAATCGGTCGAGTCGTTTGCACGTGGACAATTCGAAGGAAAACATCCCACTTTCGAGCCGAAAGATGAACATCCAGACGATGTGCGCAAGGTATTGAAAAACTTTCTCAATGCAGATGGAACTCTTAAACAGATCCCGCCGCAGGGAAGTAAACTGCTCATTGTGCTGAACTTTATCGTGGATGCTTTTGCCTTCGATACGAATTACACAGAGAAGGAAGTGAATATCATCTTACGTCGTTTCCACGTGGATACGGCCGCTCTGCGGCGTTACCTTGTGGACAATGGTTTGATGGCGCGTGAAAGCGATGGGACCTGTTATTGGAGAATAAAGAAATGAAGACAAGAAAAGAAATTCACCGCGAGTATAAAGAACGGGTCAAGCCATCTGGCGTGTTTCAGATCAAAAATATGGTGAACGGGAAGATACTCCTTGGCAGCAGCTTGAATTTGGAAGGACCGTTGAACAAGCATCGATTCATGCTAAGGATCAATGGTCATCCCAACAAGGAATTGCAGAAGGATTGGAATGAGCTTGGATCCGATCAATTTACCTTTGAAATCCTTGAGACGATTCAAGTCAAGGATGATCCCAACTTCAATCTCAAGGATGAACTGACTCTGTTGGAAGAGATCTGGTTGGAAAAACTTCAACCGGTTGGTGAACGTGGTTACAACTCTGGTGTCAAAATCCGTGAAGCTTGATGCGAAAAGCAGTGGAGAACATCATGAGTGAAGAACTTGTTACCTTCTTCAAAGCGCTGGCGGACTCCAATCGATTGAAGATCGTTGGTTTACTGGCAGAGAAATCCTACAGTGTGGAAGAACTTGCCGAGCTATTGCAACTCAAGCCTTCCACCATTTCGCACCATCTTGCCCGGCTTGCTGAAGTAGGGCTGGTGCGGTCACGTTCTGAAAGCTATTACAACGTATACCAGTTGGATCAGTCTGTCTTGCAGGAAAAAGCGCGGACTATGTTCACACAGGGTGAGCTTTCGAGCGTAGCTGCCGAAGTGGACGCGGATGCCTATGATAAAAAGGTCATCAAAGACTACTCACGGCGTGACGGAAGTTTGAAGACACTGCCCTCCCAGCGCAAAAAATTGGAAGCGATCCTTCGATATATTATCCAGGCATTCGATGTGGGAAAACGTTATAGCGAGAAGCAGGTCAACGAGGTACTCTCACACTATCACGACGATACTGCCACACTGCGTCGTGAACTTGTTGGCTCTGGTCTGATGCAACGCGAGGGCGGTGGGGGAGAGTATTGGCGGATATAGAATCATTAGCCACAGAGACGCAGAGTTCTTTGAGTTTTTTCTCAGAGTCTCTGACTTCTCTGTGGCTCCATTATCTTAACGTATTACTATTTCTTCCCCATTTGGTCCCGATTGACCAACCCTCTTTGCCATGCATACACGGCAACCTGTGTCCTGTCTGCGAGATGCAATTTGCTCAGGATATTGCTGACATGTCCCTTTACGGTGTATTCGCTGATGACCAGCTTCTCGGCGATCTGGCTGTTGGTCATGCCGTTGGCGATCAGGCGCAGCACGTCCAGTTCCCGTTCGGTGAGCTCGGTAAACAGGGGTTGTTCATCGCTGTTCTCACTGCGGATGTTTTGTAACACACGCGCCGCCACCAGTGGATGTAACGTTACTTCCTTTTGTGCGGCACGGTGCAATACATCCACCAGTTTTTCCATCTTCATATCTTTGAGGATGTATGAGATTGCCCCCGCTTTTAACGCCGGGAAGATATGCACATCTTCGTGATACGAAGTCAGCACCACCACCTGGGTACGCGGACTGATCTGCTTGATGCGCCGCGTGGTCTCCACACCGTCCATGCCAGGCATGATCAAATCGAGCAGCACAATATCAGGGATATACTCCGAAACGAGTTTGATTGCCTCCTCCCCGGATGCCGCCTCACCGATCACCTGAAAATCCTTGACCGTTTCAATATACGCCCGGATTCCCTTTCGCACCACTTCATGATCGTCCACAATCAGGATGCTTATGCGGTTGTGATTATGATTGTTCGCCATTGCCGCCTCCTTCTCAACCTTTGGTTGGGACCTGGACCAACAGCCTTGTGCCATGACCCGGCGCACTCTGGATCTGCACTGTGCCATGGATGCTGCTGATGCGCTCACGTATCGAGCGCAATCCCATGCCATGTGATTTTAAATTGACATCGAACCCGCATCCATCGTCGGATACGGAAAGTTGAACTGCTTCGTGATTGTACACCAGCGACATATCCACACGTGATGCGTGGCTGTGCCGTGCGATGTTTGCCAGGGTTTCCTGGGTCACGCGATAGAGGGCTTGTTCCATTTCGAGAGGCAGATGTTTGTCGTACCGTGTAACGAACTGAACGGTGATGTCGTTGCGATTCTCCCACTCGAAGATATATTCACGCATGATGGTGGCCAGTCCCTTTTCCTGAAGGGCGATCGGGTAGATTTCCTGTACCAGGAAGGTTAATTCCTGAATAACATCACTGACCAGGTTTTCTGCCTCTCCGAGATGCAGGGATACGGATTTGTCATGTCCGTTCAGGATGCCTCTTGCTGTACCAAGCTGCGCAAGCGCCGCGAAGGCTTTTTGTTTGGCGCTGTCGTGCAGGTCCCGGGCGAGGCGGTTTCGTTCTTCCATCACCGCTAAATCCTTCGTCTGCTCGAAAAGCTCCATATTCGCGATCGAGATGGATGCACGGTGTGTCAATGCGGAGAACAGGCGCATAGTGTCGTCACCGATGATGTTGGGACGGGTAAAGCCTACATTGAAGACACCCACTACCCGGTGATCGACAATGATCGGCAGATGCACGAATGAGCGAATGCCCTCGGCCTGCAGGGCAGCACGTACATTCGGGCGGAAACTATCGTGGTCGATATAACGGACAATAGCCGTTTTGCCTGTCTCCAATACCTTGCCGATTACGCCTTCACCTCTCTCGAATTCCATTACTTTGAGGGTCTCAGGGGCAAAACCATGACTGACGCGTGGCACCACCTTGGTTTGTTTTTCGTCCCATGCAAAGACGATGCTGCGGTCGGCATGGAGCATATCCACGGCCACATCCACGAGCGTTTGGAAGACCTGGTTCAAACTGACATTGCGTAGGATGCGTTCGTCCGCCTGATATAACGCCTGAATTTCCTGATTGCGTGTCTCCAGCGCACTGGTCCGTTCGCGCACGAGGCGCTCGAGTTGACGATTGCGATCCTGGATCGTCTTGGTGCGCAGGCGGAATCCACTGAGAACGACTGCTACTAATAAAACGGACAACAGGATCCGGAACCATGTGGTCTGCCAAAACGGTGGAATGACCGTGATATTGATGCGCACGGACGATTCGGTCCATACGCCGTCACTGTTCGTGCCTTTGAGGAGCAGAGTGTAGTCGCCGCCAGGCAGGTTGGTGTAACGTCCATTGCGTTTATTCTTGATGAAATGCCAGTTGGTATCGAACCCTTCGAGCATGTATGCATATTGGTTCTTCCCTGATTGGTTGTAACTGAGCGCCGCAAACTCGAACTCAAACAGGTTCTGCGGGTATCGCAATGTGATGTTTTGTACGGTTTCCACACTCGAACCCGCCACGATGGGTTGATCGCCTTGTGTGATGGATGTTAAGGCAACAGGCGGAACGTATGGGTTATCAGTAATGCTGGATGGATGGAAAACGGTCAGCCCGTTGATGCCGCCGAAATAGAATTCGCCGCCTCTGCCTTTTGCGTAGGAACTCGAATTGAATTCATTGCTTTGCAGCCCATCTCCTTCATCAAAGTTGCGGAACGTTTTGGTCTCAGGGTTGAAACGTGAAATGCCGAAGTTCGTGCTCATCCACAAGTTGCCCTGTGCATCCTCCAAAATCCCATATACCACCCCGTTGGGGAGTCCGTCTTTTTCGAGATAGTACGTAAAGGATTCGGTTTCAGGATGATAGAGGTTCAATCCGCCACCAGCTGTGCCGATCCAGATGCGTCCTTTGGCATCCTCATAGATTACCTGTACTGCATCATTGCTGATGGACGTTTTGTCGTTGGCGTTATAGCGATAGCGGGTGAATGTTTCAGTGACAGGGTCGAACCTGTTCAAACCGCTGTCGAAAGTGCCTACCCACAGGTTCCCTTTGCTGTCTTCGATGATCGTATTGACGAACGTTCCACTCAAGCTGTTGGGATTTTCAACCTGCGGTTTATAGTGGATAAATGTCCCTGTTTTGCGGTCAAGGCGATCCAAACCCGCGGCGGTGCCAACCCACACGTTGTTCTGGCGGTCTACATAAACAACATACACGCGGTTTGCGCTCAGGCTTTCAGGGCGGTTTGGGTCGCGCTGGTAATGTTTGAAGACGAATGAGTTGCGGTCGAAGCTATCCAGCCCGTTTCGTGTGCCAATCCATAGCATGCCATCCTGATCTTCATAAATGGAGAGGATCTCGTTCGAGATAATGCTGTTCGGCCGGCTGGGACTGTTCCTGTAGTGGATGACCTGATTGGTGGACCGGGTGAATCGGTCCAACCCTTCGCCCAACGTGCCGATCCATACATATCCATCTGAGTCGACGAAGATCGGCATGATCAGGTTGTCGCTCAGTGAGTTCTTATCGCGCGGATCATGGCGGTAATAGGCGAACTTGTCGCGCAAACGATCGTATTTGTTCACGCCACCACCATAGGTGCCAAACCAGAGCACGCCTCCGCGATCTTCATGGATGGATGTGATGTAGTCGGAACTCAGGCTGCGTGAATATGTGGGGTCATTTCGATAATGGATAAAGCGTTTTCCGGCTTCGCTTAATCGGTCCAGTCCGTTGTCGGTCCCGATCCATAGGTTTCCGGTGCTGTCTACAAGCAGGGTGTTGATCATATTGCTGGCAACGCTCTGGTCGTTCGAGTCATCATGTGTAAAACGTTCAAAGTTCCCGGTTTCGGGTTGGAACTTGTTCAAGCCAGTTGGCGTGCCAACCCAGAGCACGTTATTGCTTTCCGTGATGGACGTGACGAAATCGTCGCTGATGGTGGTCTTGATCTCGGGGTTGGATTGATATGAGGTAAAGGTCTTATTCTGTGGGTTGAACAGATTCAGTCCGCCGGCGCTTGTGCCGAGCCAGAAACGCCCGCGGCTATCTTGAAAGATGGCGGTGATCGTTTTGCCGGTGATCCCTTCCTGTTTTGACGGGTCATAGGCGTAGTGGGTGAACGTGTTAGTTTTCCGGTTTAGCTGGTCCAAACCCTTGTTGGTTCCCACCCACAAATTGTCGGCTTGATCGAGATACAAAACATTGATGTGATTATCGCTCAAGCTTAGCGGGTCCTTCTCCACGTGGAGGTAACGCTTAAACGCTTCAGTGCGCGGATCGAACCGATTGAGTCCGCCGAGACGCGTTCCGATCCACAGGTATCCCTCGTGATCCTCCACGATCGAGGTAACCCAACGGTCACTTAAACTGCTGGTCAGGTCGGGGTCGGGTTTGTAGTTCTTGAAGGTGTAGCCATCATAACGATTTAGCCCATCCTGTGTGCCGAACCACATAAAGCCGCGGCTATCCTGAAGGATAACGTGGACAGAACTCTGTGACAGCCCCTGTTCGATGCTGATGTGGTCAAAACGCAGGACACAGTCGCAAATTGGGGGGAGGGACGAGGGGGATGCACGGTTCTCGTCGGGGGGACGGCTGGTCGGCGCGGAATCAGCATCAGGCGTGGCGGGAGGCGTTCCCAATCCCACGCAGGAGGCGAGCAAAACGATCAGTAGAAGCCCAAATAGGCGAATGGATATGGTTTTCATCCAAACTTTCTTTCATAAAGTATAGCCTATATCGCCCACATTGTATGGACTGGGGATTGGTTTCAGTACCCCTCCGAGGAGGGGTTTTTCCAGCACTGTACCGCGTTGAAATATGTACTTGTCCCCTTCCTGAAGGGGGAGTGTAAATCGTCACATCGAAGGAGGGGAATCCCGTTTGCAGGCGGATACTGTTTTCCCTTGGTGAACGTATGATGTTGTCAGGATTAACCAGATTGCTGCACGCATGCGGCGCTGCGTAATCGCTTTGCTTTCACAATCTCCTCACGAAAGCAACACATGGCAGGAGAGGCGGATGCCGGGACTACGCAACCCGGTGTTCCGCCTCCCTCCGTTAGTAGCCCAAGGAGGTGCGTTATCGAAGAATGTTCGGTCTTTACGTTCATAAATTCCATTCATTTCAAGGAGAGAAGATGAAAAGTAAAAAACTGTTTTTTGTTCTGAGTCTGTTGGTGGTCTTGAGCATGGTGCTCGCTGCCTGCGCGCCGCAAGCTGCAACCGAGGCACCCACCGAAGCACCGGTCGCCATGACGGAAGAACCTGCCATGACCGAGGCGCCTGCCACCGAGGCTCCCACCGAAATGCCCCCCACTGACCGTAATGGCGGCTGGCTGGATGAGATCGATGTCTCTGTGGTGGCTGGTGAGTCGGCTGTTTCACAGCTTCAGGCTGGCGCGATCGATATGTATTCGTACGGATTGGCCTCCGATGTTTACCCTGCGATCAAGGAAGCCGGGCTTTCGTTCGCACGCAATACGGGTGGAAGTTACTCGATCATGTTCAACCCGGCCGTCTTTGAAGATACCACCAAACTGAACCCATTCTCCAACCACAAGATCCGTGAAGCCGTAAACTGGATCGTCGACCGCAATTACATCAATCAGGAGATCTATGCGGGCGGTTCCCTGCCCAAGTTCCTGGCGATCACCACCCAGTTGGTGGAATACACCGATCTGATCGATTCAGTCCGCGCGCTCGAAAGCAAATATGCCTATAACCTGGAAAAAGGTAAACAGATCATTGCCGATGAGATGACCGGCATGGGTGCAGAACTTGGCGCCGATGGCAAATGGCAGTACAACGGACAACCGATCACGTTGATCTTCCTCATCCGTTCCGATGGCGATGGCACGCGCAAGCCGATGGGCGATTATGTATCCAACCAGTTGGAGGCGGTCGGCTTCACTGTAGACCGTCAGTATAAGAAATCCTCCGAGGCGGCCCCCATCTGGCGCGGTTCTGAGGCGAAGGCAGGTTTGTGGAATATTTATACCGCCGGCTGGCTGCCCAGCGGTCTGACCCGCGATGAGCGTTCACAGATCCAGCAGATGTATTTGAACACCAGCGTTCAGGGCGTGGATCCTTTCATCTCCAACGTGTCTGATCCTGAATTCCAGAAGCTTGGTGATGATCTTGCTCAGGGCAATTTCGCCACCCCTGAAGAACGCAGAAAGATGATGGTTCGTGCGCTGGAACTTTCCCTGGAAGATTCCTTGCAGGTCTTTACCATTGAACAGGTGCAATATGCTCCGTTCAATAACAATGTTCATGTGACCTATGACCTTGCGGCTGGTGCCGAAGGTGCTTATGTGGGTCCCTATAACCTGCGCTTCAAGGAAAAGGAAGGCGGTGTACTGAAGGTTGGTACAGCCGATCTCTTTACCGAGCCGTGGAACACAGTCTCCGGCAGCAACTGGATCTGGGATACCAACATCATGCGCTCCACCACCATGGGCACGGGTAATATTGTGGGTACCGGTGGTTTGATGGGCGATCCATACACGGGTCTCACCTGGCCGCAGCGCATCCAAAGCGCCGAACTGACCTATAAGGCCGGGCTTCCCATAACACAAAACCTTGATTGGTTGACCGTTAAGACTGAGGATGAAGTTCCGGTTCCGCCTGATGCGTGGGTAGATTGGGATGCCAAGGAACAGCGTTTCATCACCTCTGCGGAAAAGTTCCCCGATGGAACGACCGCCAATATCAAGAGCGTCGTTGTCTATCCTGCCGATCTGTTCGACACGGTTAAGTGGCACGATGGCAGTCCCATCTCGGTCGGCGACTTCGTGATGTCGATGATCATGGGCTTCGATAACGCCAAGCCTGAAAGTGCGATCTACGATGAATCCCTTGTCCCAAGCCTGGCAGCGGTGCTTGCATCTTTCAAGGGCTATCGCATTACCTCCACAAACCCGTTGACCATCGAAGCCTATAACGATGCCTACAACGCCGATGCGGAATTGAACATTCTGCCTCTGTGGCCGCTTTCTCCGTACGGTCTTTCCGGTGAGAACAGTTGGAACATCTTTGCCGTTTCGAATTTGGCCGAAGCCAACAAGGAACTGGCATATACCTCCAACAAGGCCGATACCCTGCAGGTTGAGCAGACCAGTTGGGTGGGTGGCCCCAGCCTCGAGATCCTGAACAAGTATCTCGATCAGGCCGCGAGCGAGTCTTATATTCCGTTCGAACCGACGATGAGCCAGTTCGTCACAAAGGAAGAAGCTGACCTGCGCTATGCCAACATGAAGAAATGGTATGCCGAGCATGGTCACTTCTGGGTTGGCACCGGCCCCTACTATCTCGACAAGGTCTTCACCACCGAGAAGTCGCTCGTCCTCAAGCAGAACGCCGACTTCGTCGACAAGTCTGATCGCTGGGTCGCTTTCAATGAGCCCAAGTTGGCTACGATCGTCCTCGATGGTGAGGGACAGATCAAGTCTGGTGATGAGGCGGTCTTCGATGCCACGGTCACGCTGGGTGACAAGCCCTATTCCAACGCTGATATCAAGCGCCTGAAGTACATCCTGTACGATACCACCGGCGCCGTTGTGGAAGTGGGTGATGCTACGGCCGTTGGCGAGGGTCTCTATCAAGTGACCTTGAGCGCAGATACCACGTCGAAGCTTCAAACGGGTTCCGCCCGGTTGGAAATTGCTGTGGTGGCAGTGCCTGTCGCAGTCCCCTCGTTCACATCGTTCGACTTCGTGGTCGTTCCATAAAGTCGTCTGATCGTTCGTGATGGAGGTGAGGCTTTCCTCACCTCCATTTTCCTATGAATTGTGAGGACGTATGGCAGTTGTGACACAAGCTCCAACAGAAAATGTGAAGATCAAAAAAGCAGCAGGCAACAGCACGCTGATGCGCGTCTCCCGTTATGTGTTGACACGCGTCGTGACACTGGGCGTGACCGTTGTGATCGGCATCTATCTGACGATCATGATCGCCAACATGGGTGGGTACGTGGACCAGATCATGCGTAATGAGATCGGTGACCGCGTCACACAATCTATTGCGGCCAACCCCGCGATGCAACAGTTGGATCCTGAAGCGCGCAGGAAACTCATCCAGGAGCGGATCGCCTCGGAGGAAAAACGCGTCGGGCTGGATGTGCCCATCGCAATCCGCAACTTCCGTTATTTATCCAATGCCCTAACCCTGCAACTGGGACGGGCCATCAACATGACCAGCGACAGCGGATCGAAACAGGTCCGCCTCATCATTCTGGAGCGACTGCCAGCCACTCTCTTGCTGATGGGTACATCGCAATTATTCCTTTTCTTTTCGAGTGTTTTTCTCGCGCTCAGTCTTTCCCGCCGCTATGGCAATTTTTGGGACAAACTGGTGGTCGCTTTATCGCCAACCTCGGCCGTGCCGCCCTGGTTCTATGGCATTTTTCTGATCCTCATCTTTGCCGCTCTGTTGAAGGTCCTTCCCTTTGGCGGCATGGTGGATTCCCCCCCGCCCTCGAACCCTGTCGATTACTCATTAAGTTTATTGAAGCACATGATCCTGCCGGCCGTGTCACTGATCATCAGTTCCTTCTTTTTGAGCATTTATAACTATCGCACATTTTTCCTCATCTATTCGAGCGAAGACTATGTGGATATGGCCAAGGCAAAGGGATTGCCATCGCGCGACGTGGAACGCAAATACATCCTGCGGCCCACATTGCCGAACATCATTACCAACTTTGCCCTGCTCATCATCACTCTATGGACAGGTGCAACTATTACTGAAACGGTCTTCCTCTGGCCGGGCCTGGGTCGTACATTGTACCAAGCCATCGGCTTATACGAAATTCCCATTATTGTCGGTTCCACGATCATCTATGCCTATTTGCTGGCATTGACCGTGTTCCTGCTCGATTTCATTTACGCATTGGTGGATCC
>CAZKSG010000035.1:0-29642 GCA_964555335.1 uncultured Anaerolinea sp. | reverse complement strand
TTCTTTTGATAAATAAGGTTGATATCGATATTCAAATCTATGATGTGCGGAGTTGTCGGGTCTGACTCTTACGGATGCTCAATTCCGCAATCGCAAGGTTGATCACCCAGGCAGCGCCCATCAACAACGCGTTTTCAAACCCATTTGGTTTACCTATGATTAATGCACCGACCATTCCGGTCAGCACTTGTGTGGCGGCGCCCATTCCGATGGCATAGGCACGGGTCATCCAGGCTCGGTGTTGATTGACGTTACGTTGTCTGATCGAGATGAATCCGATGATGATGGACAGGACCATGCCCGATCCGAAAAAGAGGCGTAGTCCATAAAGTAGTTTGCTGGCACCTTCCGGATAGTCATAAAAGAGAGTCATCCAGAGTCCAGAGAGTCCGACTGCCAATCCAAATGGAACCAGGATTCGTCCAACCCAACGGTGCCAATGGTTGCCACGCTTCCAGAGTCGGCTGACGAATTGGAATGCGCCAAACAGAGCGTAGACGGCAGCCGCAACAATATGAATGACCACTGGCAAGGGCGACGCAAAGAAGCGTGCGTTGTCTGGCGTGATCTCTGCGCCGCTGATCAACTGGTTGAGTCGGATGGCGCCGAAGATGAGAGGGATAACACTCAGCAGGATCAGACCAGCCGGTATCCACCATGTTTTTTGTGGTTTCCTGGTTGAAATATTTGATGGAACGTTATCGATAAAATATGTTTTCATCTCTACATCCTTTTGCTCATTACTCATTCGGCAAGACAAGCGGTTGCTAGACCGCTTGTCTTGCCATGATCATGTTAGGCGGCTTTGCTCGACACCGATCGAGCAGAACTTGCAAGCACAGACTCAACTGACTTCTCACGGGGTTCAGAAACGAGCGCGTATCCCAACCATGCGACAGCCAGCCCGACCGGTATCATTGCGATCTTTGCTTGATACTCGTGCGGAAACATTCCACCGACGGGGATCAGCACAGCTGCAAGGATGAGCAAACCACCCGCCCAGCGCGGCAGAACACGGGCACGGAAAGTAGCGATGCCGAACAGCATGGGTCCTAGGATATACATGGGTCCAGAAACATTCCACAGAGTTGGGAGGACTCCGAGGTCAACCGTGGCAGGGACTCCAGTAAACATCCCAAGCAGGCTTTCCACAAAGGCAGGCGATTCGGTCGCCAGGTGCGGCAGGATAAATGCTTCAACGAATGAAAAGCCTGATATGAGCACAAACCACGCGCTAAATAGGAGAAAGCCTGTCAGTCCCAGCCAGCCGGACTTTTCCACTTGCCGGGCATAAAGCCCTGCCATTCCGAACAATCCAAAAAAGCCTAGAGCAGTTGCCGCAATGTGGACATTTACCCAAGTGACGGAGGTAACCGACGATGGCACATTCTCAGGATGGAACATTCCAATAATAATGAAGCACAGCCCTGCTAGCATGGCAGAACCGCCTGACAACCGCATGAGAGCGGATGCAGTCATCGTCTTGCTTTCTTTAGTCGAATTTCCTTTGGTGGTCATTTGTTTGTCTCCTTTTGAATTCATCTGGCATCGCTGCCTGTTTGGTTTGATGAAGACAATATACAAATCAATGTGGGGAGTTGTCTTCCCCACATATGGGGATTTCGGGTGGGGAGAATCAAAAAAAACCGCCACAAAATGTGACGGGTTTTTGGAATTTTGCGTTTCAGACTCAGATCAAGCCAAGTTCAATCGCCCGTTTCACAGCCCCCCGGCGGCTATTGACGTTGAGTTTGCTATAAATGCTTTTGGTATGCGTCCGCACCGTGCTCAATGCGATGAAAAGTTCTTGTGCAATTTCGGGACCCGACAACTCGGTCTTGAACAGACGCAGGATATCCAACTCACGCTGACTAAGCGCCTCGATCAGGGACCCTGAAACTGGTGCAGCAAAAGGAAGCGTTTCCTCCCCGATTCCTTTTCGCTCCACTTCAAATGCGGATAACAACCTGCCAGCATATTCTCCACCTGCGGCAACTTTACGAATCAGTTCTGCGATGCTTGAGCCTTCATCCAGAAAGATTCGCATATAGCCTTCTGGTTCAGCCAGCGTCAAAGCACGTTTCAGTGATGTAAGAGCGGCTGGAATGTCCTCTTGCATTTGATGAGCGAGTGACTGCAAGATAAGGATTTCGATTACGCTTCCAATTCTGCTACCTTCATCTGTCGCTTTCAGGAGACGATTCAATAAATTGATTGCATTAAGAAGCAATGTGTTGGAGTGATCAATCTTATATTGAGCCAGGAGTATCCTGACCAGCGTAATATGTTCATACTCGTGCAAGTAACTGATTTCATCTTCAACAGACAATCCCTGTCCACGTGCCCAATTCAGCGCTTCATCCAGCCTCCCCTGCACTATCCATAAGCGTGCCTTTATCGCCGCAATAGGTGTCAAATTGGGAAAGAAGTCACTCACATATAAAGGTTCTGCCTCTTGAAGCAATTCAAGAGCTCCGTCAAAATCTCCCTGAACTTCTTTGATGCGAGCCATTGCCACACGCCAGCGATACGGATGTTGTGGAAATCCGGTGTGCTCGCCCTGCTCCTGACTCCTCTGCAAGTACTGTATAGCCACAGGCAGGTTGTTATATTCACGTTCCAGCTCGCTCATCCCCACATACATATCAGCCGTTCCGCGAATCGTCGGTGTGCCATTTTCTCTCGCCAATTGCAATGCTCTCTCATAAGTCCGCATCGCATCGCGGAGGCGACCTTGTGCAAGCCGTATATCCGCCAGCGCAAGAACACCGCCAACGGCATCAGAGATATTTCCGGCTTTTTGCAAATAAGCCATGCCCTCGGCAAACGATTGGTGTGCAGTCTCAAGGTCGGCATCTCTCCACGAAGCAAGCCCCAGCAATGCTGCCGCCGCTCCGCGCGCGCGATAGTCATCCTCAGGGACGAGGTCGAGCACCCGCCGTGCAAATCTGGCGGTCTCGGATACATCGCCTCGCGCCAGTGCCAACGCGGCACGGTACATGGCGATTGTCCCAGGCAAGCGGCGAAATTCTTCTTCGTGTACAACGACCATATCTTCTGGTCGCCCATGATTGTCATCCATCATACCCAGCCACCGTTCGGCGTCTTGCAACCGTGCCTCCACGCCTTCGACCCCACCGTTACTCATAATCGTCCCAACGTACCATACACTCAGAACGGGTCTGGCTCGGAATATTTCATCAGGCAGTGCTTTCATCCAACTTAGTACCTTGGCTTCCTCTCGCCTTTTGTGCATGGCAGGCGTTGCGAGCTCGATCAGCCTTGCCGCCCGCTCAAAATCCTTCGCGACAAGCGCGTGATGGATTGCATCCTCCAGCGATCCATTCTGCTCATACCATTCACTTGCGCGTCGATGTAGAACAGATACCTGACCAGGCTGTTCCTTCGTCAAATGCATACGAAGCACATCGGCAAACAGATGATGATAGCGATACCAATCCCGTTTGTCATCCAGAGGAATGAGAAACAGATTTCCTCGTTGCAATTGTTCCAACAACGATTTGCCACCCGCTTGAGCAGTCACAGCATCACAAAGCGAACCATTCAAACGTTCAAGAATGGATGTCTGTACGAGAAAGCTTCGAACCAGTTCCGACTGACGTTTCAATACCTCTTCGACCAGATAATCCACTATATAGCGATGATCTCCGGCAAAAGCCTGGATAAATCCGTGGACATCCTGTTGCCCTTTCATCGAAAGCGCAGCGAGCTGCAAACCGGCGATCCAGCCTTCGGTACGAGTTTCCAATGAAGCAACTTCTTCGGTTGAGAGATTGAGTCTCATAACTTGGTTGAGAAATTCTGCGGCTTCAGATGGAGTAAAGCGCAAGTCCGCGGCGCGTAACTCAATCAATTGATTTCGAGCGCGCAAGCGGGGGATAGGTAGAGCCGGATCCTCACGAGTTGTGATCACCAAGTGCATCTGGGGCGGTAAATGGTCCACCACAAAAGCGAGAGCATTATCGATTGATTTAGCATCCGTTAGGTGATAATCATCAAGCACGAAAATGAAATTGTCTGGGATGGCAGTGATTTCATTGAGCAAGGCCGTAAGGATCGATTCGATATGGGATAACTGTGACGACTGAAGTATGGCCAACGACTCTGCCCCTAGATTCGGTGAGATCGTTTGCAAAGCGCTAATGAAATAGGCCAGAAAACGTGTTGGATCGTTATCGCTTTCATCCAAAGATAGCCAGGCGGTAGGTCGCCCGCAACTGGTGATCCATTCTGTGATCAGTGTGGTTTTGCCAAAGCCTGCAGGTGCAGAAATAAGCGTTATGCCGCGCCTCATTGATACACCATGATTTAACTGCTCTATCAGGTGAGGGCGGACTACCACTTTTGGAGGAGGGGGCGGGATGTAGAGTTTCGTGGCTAGAATTGGGATAGCCATGGATGGATTATATAACATCTAGCCAAACTTCAGAACTGCTTTGGGATTCCCTGCCATGAGTTGGTGATACGATACTCCCGCTTGCAATCGTTTCCCGCTTCGATTATCCTTGCGCTGGGAGTGGTTAGGTCCCGGTGGGCTTCCTGGTCTTCAAAACCTGTGGCGGGTCGCGTTGCGGGCCGCGGTGGGTTCGACTCCCATCCACTCCCGCCTATAGTTTGGACGATGGACCATCGTCCATGGTCTTATAAAGGTGATACATGTCTTTTCCTGAAATAGAAATATTGACTCAGCACGTCTCCCGGATCTTTCGTATCGAGGATGTGACCGCCGGGAACGGCAAAGAATTGATCGCTCGTTATCGTGGTCATTTGGTAAGTGAAGATACCGTTACAGCGTATGATCAGTTGGCAGAAGCACTGCGTTCATACGGTATCACGCCTCTCTTTCGAAAAGAAGGTGAGATGCATGTCATTTTACTGGCTCCCAGCTTTGTGATGCCGGGACAATCCCCACGCATCTGGGTTAATTCGGTTCTGTTCATCCTTACGATTCTGAGCGTCATGCTGACCGGTGTGGAGATTCCCGCAGGAGCGATTCCAGCGGATGGTTCATTCCCATTCATGTATTTGATCGGACATATCTTTACAGGCTGGCCGTTCGCCCTAAGCATGCTGGGAATTTTGTTCACGCATGAAATGGGACATTACATTGCCTGTCGTTATTACAAAGTCCCGGCGACATTGCCGTATTTCATCCCGGCTCCTTTCCTGAGTCCGCTTGGAACACTGGGTGCATTCATCATGATGCGCGGCATTCCGAAGAACAAGCGCATCCTCTTCGATGTTGGCGTTGCCGGACCTCTGGCGGGACTAGTGGTCACTGTGCCCGTTCTGTTCCTGGGGTTGTGGTTGTCGCATCTGGGACCGATCGAACATTCTCCCGCCGGAACATCTGGTTTTCTCGAAGGGAATTCCCTCTTCTATTTATTTGCAAAATATGTCATATACGGAAAATTATTGCCCGAACCCACAACCATGGACGGGCTTTCACCAACACTGTATTGGATACGCTATTTTCTCACCGGCCATCCCATCCCATTCGGCGGGACGGATGTGCAGCTTCACTCGATGGCGCTTGCAGGCTGGGCCGGTCTACTTGTGACTGCGCTCAACCTTGTCCCCGTGGGGACTTTGGATGGCGGACACGTGGCGTATGGTCTCTTCGGTGAGCGGGCTCGCAAGATTTTCCCCATTGCCATCGGCGTCTTAATCTCGCTGATCGTCCTGCCTGTTTTCCTCACCTTTTCCCTCTCATCGTTCAACCTGAGCTGGTTGTTGTGGGTATTCATTTTGTTCTGGTTGGGGAACGTGCGCACAACACCACTCGACGATATTACCGAACTCGACCCCAAACGCCGTGCGCTCGGTTTTTTTGTGCTCTTTATTTTCTTCCTGATCTTTACCCCAATCCCCATGGTGACCTACTAACATGACATCACGCAAACTCCATATTGCCTTATGGGTATTCATTCTTATTGTTTCCGCATGCACACCTGCATCCAATGATTCGAATACACAGACTCCGCGTCCGACCGCGACGAAGAACTCTTCGGTGGAGAAGACGCCTATTCCTGCAGTCAGCACGTTGAAGGTCGATAAAGAGGCGCTGCGCGGCAAGCAGGTCAGCGTATGGCACCCGTGGTTCGGCTCAGAGGCGAGTCTCTTCGAGTCGCAGGTCGCGAAGTTCAACAAGGAGAACGAGTGGGGGATCGTGGTCAACGCAGAGGGTAAGTCTAGTTACGCCGAATTGTTCGATCAGACGAACACTGCGTTGGATACGAAGACGAATCCGAACGTGGTCATTGCATTTCCCGAACACGCCTTTGGGTGGGGCGATCAGGTTGTGGATCTCAACCCGTACGCGAACGATCCGCTCTTTGGTTTTTCTGCAGACGATGTGCTGGACTTCCCACCTGTGATCTGGGATCAGGACAATGTGGATGGAAAACGCTTCGGCGTTCCTGCGCAACGGACGGCACGTTTCGTTCTCTACAATCAAACCTGGGCCCGCGAACTTGGCTTTAACTCAGCCCCAGCCACATCTGCCGATTTCGAGAAACAAGCTTGTACTGCGAACCAGGCGCTCGCCGCAGATGCAGACCCGAACAATAATGCCCTCGGCGGCTGGATGATCGATACGAATCCGATGACACCGCTTTCGTGGATGTTTGCCTTTGGCGGCGGTGTGCAGGAGGAAAAAGGATATCGCTTCCTGACGCCAAGCAATATTGCCGCGTTTCGCTTTGTGAAAGTGTTGCAGCAAAAGAATTGCGCGTGGGTCCCGTCGCAGGATCTTTCGGTGTATGAACGTTTTGCAGCGCGCCAGGCACTGTTTGCCACGGTGAGTCTCGAAGAGCTTGCCGATCAATCGCGTTTCTTCTTCACTTCGGGCAGCAAAGACGAGTGGACCTTGTTGCCTTTCCCTGGCGACGGCAGCACTGCTTTTGTTGTTTATGGTTCTTCCTACATCATGTTTCAATCAGACGATGCGACCCAACTCGCTTCGTGGCTTTTCATGCGTTGGATGCTTTCTCCTGAGAATCAGGTGCCATGGGTCAAGAGCACGGAACTGTTCCCGCTGCGCACATCCATGATGACACAGCTTGCCGAGTATGCAAGGGACCATCCACAGTGGGCGACGGCCGTGAATTTGCTGCCGAAAGGGAAGTCAACGCCGCAGCTCGGTTCATGGCATCTTGTGCGCATCATGCTCGGCGATGGTTTCCGCGATATGTTCGACACGATCCGTCACCCCGACCTGACTGATGGGCAGATTCCCTTGATTCTGAAGCAGATGGATGAAACCGTAACAGATCTAGGCAATTAATTTCATGTCATTGTCCAGCCTGCTTTTGTAACAGGCAATGAGACGTTTGTCCGATAATTGCGTAGTTAAATTAACTTTCATCTTGAATTGGAATATTTAAACACGAAGGACACTACGTGCATAAATGTTTTCCTTCGTGACCTTGTTGTCCTTTGTGTCTAGTAGAGGTACTGTTTATGCCCCAATCTCAATATCGTGCCCGACAGATCAGCGCCAAGACCCACGAAGTGGTCGATTACGACCATGACGACTCCCAACCTGGCAAGCCGCTGCATATCCTCATCCCCGGCGGATTGGTGGCGCTGGCATCTCTGGGAGTGATTATCCTCGTCGCCTATATGACGTGGATCGAGGGGCGACTCGAGCAGGGTACAGGCTTGTTCCTGATCGCGCTGCTGTCCCCATTCTATGTGGGTGGTGTATTTCTGTTCAGCTACGGATACGAACTGTATAACATCCCGCGTGCGTTGCGGTTGACGGCCATCATTGTCTTCGTGACGGTTGCCGCAGTGGTGATCATCGCGGTCTTATTTGTGGTGCTCGGCTCGGGTGGAAAACTCCCTGAAGCCAAAAAGAAATCGTCTGGGAGTGCCAAGGTATCAAGCCCTGCAAAAAGCTCCTCATCTTCGTCCGGTGGGAACTGGCGCGCGCCGAACATCGGCCCGATCGTCACATTGGGCGGCGGACGGACCCATACCCGCGAAGTGACGCGGGAAGTCGTCAAGGAAGTGGAAGTGCCAGTTGCCCCGCGTGCCATCGACTGTCCATACTGTGGGCGGTCGTACGTCCCGGCAGAACAGGAGTATGCCTGTCCCGCCTGTGGCGCGGCGACCCCGCAGGAGTTGATCGACGAGTCACAGGCGCCGAAGGATCGTTCTGGCGCGTCATGAAAATTGTAGATAAAGCGTTGGGCAATCATAGGTGTAGAGTCAAGTACATTTGAAAGGCTTGTGTTAAAGTAGGGACATAAGGTGACTTCTCTTCTCCTCCTTTTTGTGGAGAGAACCGCGGACGGCGACCGCGGTTCTCGCATTTAAAAGGAGTGCTGATTTTCTTGCTCAAGTCTTCTTGTGGTAAAATACCAGCCGCACGCGGGAGTCGCCAAGTGGTAAGGCATCAGCCTTCCAAGCTGATATCCGCGGGTTCGAATCCCGTCTCCCGCTCTGATGTCGGTGTCAGGTACCAGGTGTCAGGTTTTCAAGTGTCTCGTGACACCGGAACACCTGACACCTGCTACTTTTCATGGGCCCATGGCGCAGCGGTTAGCGCAGGCGACTCATAATCGCTTGGTCGCAGGTTCGAATCCTGCTGGGCCCACTTCTTATTGGCGATTTTCGGTTATGACAAATTGATTGGTGTGGGGCTACCTACTTGAATTCCTTCACAAACAACTAAAAAGCGAGGATTTAATGCAAAGTTCATCCACTGATCACATATTTGTAAGTTATAGTCGCAAGGATGAAAATGTAATGCGAAGGATTATTGAAACTTTACGAAAAAAGAAATTATTTTTTTGGGTGGACAATGAAAATCTAGTTCCAGGAACTCCAATTTGGGAAAAGGAAATTGAGAAAGCAATCAGCAATTCAGAGGCTTTAATTGTTATTTGTTCCCCAGACTCTAAAGATTCCATATGGGTAAGAAATGAAATCAAGTATGCCATACTGTATGGGAAAAATATTTTCCCGTTGTTAGTCAGTGGTGATGAACCATCATCTATACCAATATCTCTAATAAACTTTCAATTTCTCGATCTACGTTCAAATGAGCAAGAAAAGATAAATAGTTTTGGTAACCAGTTAATAGAAGAAATAAATGCTAAAGGTGAAGAAAACACCAATAGGAAAGCCGAAAAAGTAATCAACAAGAAAGAAAGACTTCGATTGCTTCAAGATCAAATAAAATTACTTTCTGTTGCCCCAAGTTTGCCGATTATGTCATTAATTAAAATATATTCGGAAATTGAAGATCCGGATTTTGTATTTAGAACAATAATGCTGGAATTTAGGCAGAATCTAATTACGGAAATTGAATTAATGAAAGCGCAAGGACAGCCGGTCTCAATGAATTTGAAACGGATTGTGGCAACAATAGATTCTGATGTTTTCGGAATGAGATGGGTAGGGCAATAGCAAGGAGTGAAACTTGGCAGCGAACTGTTTTTGTTCAGCATTAAAGACCTCCAATTTGATTTTATGATCTGTCGCACTGAAATGCGGCATTTTGTGTTAATACAGAAAACTCATCACAGGAAACCTTCATGAACCCCTACCTTGCCACCGTCCTCACGTTCGCTATCGCCCTCGCTTTCCTTCGCCTCATGGATTTCATTGCCCATCGCGGTTGGATCGACAGCAAGACCAGCCGTAAGCTGATCCATATTGGCACGGGTCCCATCTATGTGTTGTGCTGGTTGATGTTCCCTGACCTGCCGATCTCTCGCTGGCTGGCGGCGCTGGTCCCGTTGCTGATCACGGTGCAATTTGCGCTGGTAGGGACAGGAATTATCAAGGATGAAGCGGCGGTCAAAGCGATGTCTCGCACCGGAGACCGACGCGAGATCCTGCGCGGTCCGTTGTTTTATGGGATCATGTTCGTGGTCATCACCCTGGTCTATTGGAAGGATTCCCTGATCGGCATCCCGGCGTTGATGATGATGTGCGGTGGCGATGGCATTGCGGATATCGTTGGGCGGCGCGTCAGCTCGGCAAAACTTCCCTGGTCGCCCGAGAAGAGCATAGCAGGGACGTTAAGCGTCTTCGTGGGCGGTTGGTTGATGACAGTCTTCGTCTTTGCCTTGTATGTATGGGCGGGTGTTTTTAGCGGATCTATGACGCAGTTCCTTTTGCCGATCACCTGGATCGCTCTCGGCGCGACAGTAGTTGAGTCACTACCGTTCAAGGATATCGATAACATCACGTTGACGGTCGTCTCCGCGCTGCTTGGACATCTGGTCTTCTAACAACCCGTAACCAGTCTATTTCAAGAGATTGTTTAGTCCTTCTGCCAATAGTTGTGTGAAAAACGTTTCCCCTTTTTTTGAAAGGTGCAGAGGGTCTTTAAAGTATTCGCTCTTTAATCGCGGGTCAGCACCGTAATCCAGAAGTAGCACATTTTCTTCTTGTAGATATTCTGACAGATCGCGCATATATCGTTTTATAGACGATGTCTCCATGCCATCTTTCGTCCCGATCCCGCTTTTCAACCGGACCAGGATGAGCTGGATGTTATTCTCCTTGCTTAGGCGGATCATCTCCGGCAGGTAGGATTGGTCCACCTGCCGTTGGAAGTTCAATTGACGGGGCGTATACAAATACTGTTCGGCCGTCGCGACCGCATTCTGGAGTTGTCCCGGTTCAAGATCGGCGGCCTGAAATACATTGTACATACTGTCATCGGTACATTCGACCGAACAACTCAGCCAGCCGGGAAGCGAATAACGGATTCCGCTGTCAATATCCTGCCTGATTTTCCCGCGAGCCCCATAGAGCGGGATATACGCCTCCGCGAACTTTTCCACCGGATTCATCAAGTTCAAATACGACCTTTCCAACAATAGCGGTTCATTCCGCCCGGCGAATTCATCCAGTTGCGTGAAATAGGAGCCACGGACGCGATACCCCGGCGCTGTCAGAATCGTATCGCGAAAGAGGATCACCACTACAGATGGAGGATTCTCAGCAATGACGATGTTATTTTTTAGGATCAGATACCAAAGAGCAGAGGCGGAGCCATGAACGTCAAATTTCCCCACTCTTTTATCTGTCAGGCCTGAGAGTAGATCAGCATCGACCCCGTCTGATAGCGTGGAGTCACCCAATAGGACGATCTCGGGATGGTCCTCCTCGATCCAATTCTTGAACACATGTCGCACTTCCCGGTTGAATATCGGTCCTGCATTCCGCGGGAACGTTTCCTCGTACCGCTGCGGGATCTTGATCCACGTGACGGCGAGGAGGATCGCAAGGAAGACCAGATATCGGATCAAAGAACGCATGCTGGCTCTAGAATTGAAAGTAAATAAAGTCGGGCGAAGATGAATTAATGAACACGATGATCAACATTGTGGCAAGCGCATAATAGGCTGGCAATAACCACTCCTTTTGGCGTGGGAACTTTTCCAGGACAAGTTTGAGGAATAGCGGAACAGAATAGACTGCAACCATCGAGAGAGCGATCATGCCCACGATCCAATCATTGCGTGATTGAATCCAGGGCGCGTTCGCAAGGACATTTGCGAGCCATCCAAGAGAAGGGGAGCGGAATATAACCCATCCGAGATTGATCAGAAAGAACATGATGATCCACGACAAGATAGCGTGCAGTTGTGACCTGGGTTTCCAGTTCCCACCCATGCCAAGAAATTGATAGATACAGATCAAAACCCCATAATACAGTCCCCAAACGATGTACGTCCAACCAGCGCCGTGCCAGAGTCCACTGACGAACATGGTGACGATCGGTGGAATGGTCAGGACCAACCCGTTCGGCAGCGTGAAGCGGCTTTTTCGCAGTGCACGTCCAATCGGGAAGAAGATGTAATCCCTGAGCCAGTTCGAAAGTGTAATGTGCCAGCGATTCCAGAAGTCAGTGGGGGTGAGGGAAGCGTATGGCAGGTTGAAATTTTCCGATGTTTCGAAACCAAGCAACAAAGCTGCCCCGCGCGACATGTCGGTATAGCCTGAAAAGTCTGCCAGGATCTGCAAGGTAAAAGCCAATGTCCCCATCGTCAACAGGAGGAGGGATGGCTCCTGGAGTTGAAAGATCTGATCGACGATTACTTTAATACTGTCTGCAATGACGATCTTCTTGAAGAGCCCCATAACGATCAACGGCCACGCCTGATATAGAAAATCCGCCTTCCATGTGCGCGAACGTTCGATCTGCGGCAAGAGCTTTTGCGGTCGTTCGATGGGACCTGCAACGAGCTGTGGGAAGAATGAAACGTACAGGGCAAAATCAACCAATGTATGTGCGGGTTTCAGCGTGCCGCGAGCGGTGTCGATCATGTAGCTGAGCTTTTTCAAGGTAAAGAACGAAAGCCCTGCGGGCAGCAGAATCCTTGTCAGTAGAAGATCACCTTCCAGCCCAAAAGCACTTGCGAGCCGGGCAAGGTCACCGCTGAAAAAATTGTAGTACTTGAAAAAGGCCAACACTCCCACATTGAGCATCAGGCTCAACGACATGAACAAACGAACACGAGCCGGTTTGAATTGCATGGCTCGTGCTAGAAGAAAGTCGAGCAGTGTTGAGATCCCAAGCAGGACAGAAAGCCAGGGCGTCACCCAACTGTAAAAAACATAACTAGCCACCAGCAGTAATCCATTTTGCCAGCGTCTGTCGCGTACCAGCCAGTATGCGACAAATACGACCGCAAGAAAGACCCAAAACGTCAGGCTGGTAAAACTCATCCGGCTTCCTCAGGTTCCCGTTTCAACATCATCACTTTGAAGCTTTCGGCAAATTTCATATCATGGTCTTTCGCGTCTTCCGCGGCCCATTCCGTCATCCATTTGCCCACTTCGTTCGGGTCCACCTGGCTGACATGTTGTTGCAGGGCCTTGATTTTGGCATCCAGTGTCTCGGTGATATCCACCCACGTATTGGACTTATCCGTGCCGTGGATGTACAACCGCTGGACTTCATGCGGTTCATACCCAGCCGCGAGCAGGTCTGTGAAAATGAGCCGCGTCCCCGCTGAGGGAAAGACTGCCTCACATGCGGACTGGGCCGCAGCGCGATGATCGGGATGGTTGAGGTACTCGTCACCGTAGAACCATCCCTCAGGATTCCCCGTCAAAACGGCATCTGGCTTGAATTGGCGGATGATGCGGGTGAGGTCCCTTCGCAGGGCGATAGTTGGTTCCAATTCCCCATCTGGGTAGCGTAGAAAGACCGTTTCCTTGACTCCCAAAATAGCATTAGCAGCGAGTTGTTCCTTCTCGCGCAGGTCGGCCAACTCTTTTTTGTAATTGCCATCTTTGGTAGCATCGTTCGATCCCGAGTCGCCGCTTGTGATGATAACGGATGTGATCTCACAGCCTGCGAGCGCCCATTTTGCAAGAGTCCCGCCAATGCTGAACTCCTGATCGTCTGGGTGGGCATGGATGCTCATTGCCCGTTTGGGAATATATTCGGTATTCATAAAGTGCGTCTCCTGTAACAATATACGTCATTGCGAGTCCCGTGCCTTGGCCGATGAGATGGCAAAACAATTCCTGGTTTGAACACGGGTCGATTTTCACAATGGAAGATTGTACTCGATTGATTTTACCTGTTGTATGGCAGTGCGAAGAACACACCGATAACATACGGGGGCCATGATCATGTACTCAAATCTTGATAGCTTCTGATAGGATTTTTATAACATTTTTCTTATATATTCTGTGTACAATGCCGTCCATATAAAAGGAGTAGAACTATGAAATGGCAATGGAAACTGGGTCGTTTTGCAGGGATCGACGTGTATGTACACGCTACCTTCCTCCTGCTCATCGGCTGGGTGGGATACAGTCACTGGGTGGAACACGGGAACTGGGGTGAAGTTTTAAACGGCATCCTCTTCATCCTTGCTCTCTTTTTATGTGTTGTGTTGCATGAATATGGTCATGCACTGACTGCCCGGCGATATGGCATCAAGACGCGTGATATCACCCTTTACCCGATCGGTGGCGTGGCTCGTTTGGAGCGTATGCCTGAGAAGCCGATCGAAGAGTTGTGGGTCGCGCTGATGGGACCGGCCGTCAACGTGGTCATCGCGGCAGGGCTGTTCGTATACCTGTTTGTGACCAATACACTGGTCCCCATTACAGATCTGACGGTCGCATCTGGCTCATTCGTTGAGCGCCTGATGACGGTCAATCTCTCGCTGGTGTTGTTCAACCTGATTCCCGCCTTCCCAATGGACGGTGGACGCGTATTGCGGGCATTGCTCGCCATGCGCATGGATTACGTGCGTGCGACGCAGGTGGCAGCCAACATCGGTCAGGGATTGGCGTTCGTGTTCGGTTTTATCGGTCTGTTCAGTAATCCGTTCCTGCTTTTTATCGCTTTCTTCGTCTGGATCGGTGCGTCACAGGAGGCGGGCGCGGCCCAGGTCAAGAACACAGTCAGCGGAATCCCTGTTACGCGGGCGATGCTTACCGATTTCAAAACTCTTAATCCACGCGATAGCCTGTCACAAGTGGTTGGACTGATCCTTGCTGGGTCGCAGCACGATTTTCCGGTGGTGGATGCGAGCGGGCGCGTCACCGGGATTCTCGAGCGCGATGACTTTATGCGGGCTCTCACCCAGCATGGGCAATCTGCTCCGGTAATGGACTTCGTCCGCCGCGACCTGCCGGAGGTCGATTCCTATGAGATGTTGGAACTCGCCCTGATGCGGCTGCAAGAATCGGGCTCAAAAACCCTTCCGGTTATGCATGGCGGCCAATTGGTTGGTCTTATCACTATGGAGAATATTACTGAATACTTGATGATCCGCTCTGCATTACGAGTAGCCAACAGTCTTCCACATTCGCTTTGATAAGAGTTTTCTTATCCAGAAGAGAATGGATTGAAAACTACCTTATAATCCACAAACTCCGATGGGGAGTAGCCGCCCAAGATTGGGATGTGCAGCCGTCAATACGGAATTCATTCCCGGCTGTTCAAGAAAAAGGCAAGACCATCGCCAAATCAATTTGGCGATGGTCTTTTTTATGTGTCATTGTGAGCTTGAACGAAGTAAAGGCGAAGCAATCTTAAACTTTTAGAGGATACAGAAATGCTTGATACTCTCGAACAAACCATACTTTCTGCCTTGCAAATCATCTTCGACCAGTTCGGCTGGCTCGGCGTGTTCGGACTGATGGTCTTTGAAAATGCGACCGGCATCACGCCCAGTGAGATTATCCTGGCATTTGCAGGCTGGATGTTGATTGAGCGCCATGGCATTTCGCCAACGTTCATTCCACTGGCGGGTTTATATGCCGGGTTGGGCAGTGCGATCGGCGCCTCCATTACGTATTGGGTCGCGCGCGTGGGAGGACGTCCGCTTGTGGATCGATTTGCGAAGCTCTTTCGAATCGATATAAAGTACGTTGAAAAAGTCGAGGAGCAATGCCATAAATGGGGGGCAGGCATTGTCCTGGTTGGGCGTGTCATCCCAGGTGTGCGCACGTTGGTCAGCATCCCTGCAGGACTCGTCCGTATCCCATTTTTGAAATTTTTCGTGGCGACGTTCGCAGGCGCGTATGTCTGGTGTACGATTCTGATCGGGGCAGGATATGTCCTTGGACATGAATGGAAGTTGATCAGTGATTACATCAAGCTGAATCTGCCGCTGATCTTTGCCGGCGGGGTGTTGGTCGTCGCGGCATATCTCGTGTATCATTACCGTGCGTCTTTGCCGCTTCCGGCATGGATGCGTACCAACAAAAAAGAACTGGAATAACGAATGAATTGGCATTTGCAAACGATCGAATCGGCCATCGAAACGCTTCAAACGCAGCCGGAAACAGGGCTTTCGCAGGACGATGTTTCTGCACGTCTGACTCAATATGGACGGAATGAGCTTGTCGAAAAAGGCGGGCGAACCCCGCTGAAGATTCTGTGGGAACAGGCTACCGCGACAATGGTAGTGATTCTCATCACCGCAGCCGTGATCGCGGGTCTGCTGGGCGACCTGAAAAACACAATCGCCATTTCTGCGATTGTCGTACTGTATGTGTTGTTGGGTTTCATTCAGGAATATCGTGCCGAACAGGCCATTGCTGCACTGAAAAAATTATCGGTGCCGAACGTGCATGTTTTGCGCGATGGCAAGTTGCAGGAAATCTCTGCGCGTGATCTGGTGCCTGGCGACATCCTTCAGATCGAAGCGGGTAACGTGATTCCTGCTGATGTGCGTCTACTCGAAGCGGTCAATCTCCGTATTCAGGAAGCAGCATTGACGGGTGAATCAGAGCCTGTCGAAAAGCAGATCGCTGCACTCTCGGGTGAAGACCTGCCGCTCGGTGACCGCCGCAACATGGGTTACATGGGCACCATTGTTACAGGTGGGCGTGGGCTTGCACTCATCGTTGCCACAGGCATGCAAACCGAACTTGGCAGGATTGCTGATCTTATTCAGCAGAGTGATGCCGATGAAACACCCCTGCAAAAACGCCTTGACTCACTTGGTAAAAATCTCGCCGTAGTAGGTGTGTTGATCGCGATCTTCATTGCAGTACTGGGTCTCTTCCGTGGCGATGAATTGCGTCACATGCTTTTAACTGCGGTCAGTGTCGCGGTTGCGATCGTGCCCGAAGGATTGCCTGCGGTCGTCACCATCACACTTGCCCTGGGTGCGCAGCGCATGCTCGAAAAGAATTCGCTCATTCGCAAACTGCCTGCTGTGGAAACGCTGGGATCTGTCACGGTCATCTGTTCCGATAAAACAGGGACTCTCACTGAAAACCGAATGACTGTCATCGTGCTGGATGTGGCCAACCATGCCCTCGATCTCACCGAGGAGATGAGCAGAAGCGGCTCGTTCACCGCGACCCGGAACCTGGGTGCGCCAGCCCAATCAGCTCTGTCGCTGGCAGCAATCGGTGGTGTGCTTTGTAACGATGCCCGTCTTGTAGACGAAGGTGACGATCGGTTCCATACGCTCGGTGACCCGACCGAGGGCGCACTTGTCACTGCCGCGGCCAGAATGGGATATTGGAAGTCGTCGCTCGATGCCTCTTTCCCGCGTACGGCAGAACTTCCCTTCGATTCAGAACGCAAGCGTATGACCACGGTCCATCATCTGGGACAGTATGATCCCGAAGTGCTGGCTGGTCTGGATGTGAGCAATCACCGTTACATCGCCTTCACCAAGGGCAGCGTGGATGGACTGTTGGATATCTCCGCTCACGTCTGGGTGAATGGAAAAGCCGAGGTTATGGATGACAGTTATAAGGTCCGTATTGAGGCGGCGAACCAGACCCTGGCAAAGAAAGGGATGCGCGTGCTCGGTGTCGCCTTTCGCTTGATGAACCAGATCCCCGAGATCATCCAGACCGATCTCGAGCAAAATCTCACTTTTGTCGGTTTATTTGGCATGATCGACCCGCCGCGCAATGAAGTGCGCGATGCGGTCGCGGTGACAAAGTCTGCTGGCATCCGTACGGTGATGATCACTGGTGACCATCCCTTGACAGCTACGGAGATCGCCAGTCAACTGGGGATTGTCAGTACGGATAATGTCAGAGTTCTCACTGGCACAGAGATCGAGAATCTTTCATACAACGAACTGAAAGGTGTGGTGGATGAAGTGCAGGTGTTCGCACGCGTCTCACCCGAACATAAATTGAAGATCGTCCAGGCGTTGCAGGAACGTGGACATATCGTCTCGATGACTGGCGATGGCGTGAACGATGCTCCTGCCCTGCGGCGCGCAGATATCGGTGTGGCGATGGGTGTCACCGGCACGGATGTCTCAAAGGAAGCGGCAGACATGGTGCTGCTCGATGATAACTTTGCGACCATCGTCGCCGCCGTCAAGGAAGGGCGTACGATCTACGACAACATTCGCAAGTTCGTTCGCTTCAGCGTGGCAGGGAATATCGGTAAGGTCCTGGTGATGCTGCTGGCTCCCTTTTTAGGCAAGCCCATTCCGCTCCTGCCGCTGCAATTGCTATGGCTCAACCTGTTGACCGACGGGCTGCTCGGATTGGGTATTGGCGTTGAAAAGGCAGAGAGTGATACGATGAAGCGTCCGCCATATTCCCCAAAGGAAGGTGTGTTCTCGCGCGGCGCCGGAGTGCAAGTGATTTGGGTGGGTATGTTGATCGGTGCCCTGGCCTTGGGGTTGGGGTCCTGGTATTACTTCACCGGACGTGAAGAATGGCAGACGATGGTCTTTACGTTCCTTGCCTTTGCACAGGTGTTCCAGGCGCTGGCATCGCGTTCATCGAAAGACTCATTCTTCAAAATGGGACTTTCTGGAAACCTACTGTTGGCAGGGATGTCGTTGCTGGTTGTTATCCTGCAACTGCTAGTGATTTATATTCCGCCGGTGAGTGTGTTCTTCAACGTGAAACCTCTAGCCGGAGTTGACCTGCTCATTGCCATAGGTACGGGTGCCCTTGTGTTCGCGGCGATGGAAGTGGAAAAGATGCTGGGGAAGAGGAAGTAACGTAACAAGCGGGAAGCAAAATTGGTTAATAAAGTACGCCGCCTCTCTACAGAGACGGCGTATTGTTGTTTTCGATCATTTCCAACTATTTGATCGATGAAAGATATTTCAACAAAAGTGTACGATCTTCCTCTTCTTCGATGAGTGCGGCGAGTTCCTTTGATTTTTCAAGATACACATTCATAATCACGCGGTTGCCCGCCTGCATTTCAGCACGAGCGAGGGTTTCATAGGCATACGCCTTGAAGAAGGGTTCCAATCCTTCACCGTGTTTTAGGGCCAGCAGTCCATAGGTCCGGGCATTATGCGGTTGCTTGAGCAGGTTGTATACGCGCGAGACCTGCCAGTATCCAACGGACAGGTTTTCAGCTTGAATGTCTGGCCGCTGCATCCAATGCCATAGAGATACAATGGCCATGTGCAGCATGGTCATATCTTCTTCAGGAGAGCGCTGGTCGGCTTGTTCGATGTATTCCCACGTGATGCTGAACAACTCCGTGGAGAAGTACATGTGGGCTTCGTTAATATCGAATATGGGTTCGTTGTCGTCTGTCATGAGGAAACCTTAGGCAAGTTTTACAAGTTGTGGTCTGGAGTTGGGAACGCGCTTGACCTGCCCGCGCGCTTCCAGATCCAGTTTGACCGTGGTCACATACCATGTGACCGATCCCTCGAAATTGCCGTTCACTTCCTTTTCAACGGCGCGCGATAAATTCATGAACGTCATTTCCTTGTGCGATCGCAATGTGGATAAAATAGCCTTGCGAATAATTTCATATTTTTCCTTGCTGATGTTCACACCCTGCTTCTTCTCAGGGTGAAGCGTGCGGATCATATCCTTCATGCAAACCTCCTCTGTTTGGCGAAAGACATTTTACTCCCAACCACGGACATCTGTGGGTATGATTCGAATAGCTCTTGAGTACTCTCTGCTAAACTCTTCCAGAGTCATATCCAGTCCGAGAATTCCGCTTTTATACTTTTTTAGATACGCGGAGACCTTATGTGCCGGTGGACAATCTGCATCAATGGATGCCTGTCCTGTAAATACGATCACATGTTTGTCGCCGGTATCATCCGTATTGAAATGCAAAGCAACATTTGGGTTCTTCAGGATATGACTGACCTTATGTGCCTTGGGCTTGCTAAAAATCAGAAACGAACCGGCATCCCATATGAACCAGACCGGCCGGGGTCGGGGAACGAGTGTGGAATCAACAGTAGTCAGCCAGATCACATACTGATTCTTGAGATGCCGCTTCACTGCGCGGCCAAATTTTGAATCCAGATTGATCATTTTACATCCCTATTTCATCCGCTCCACAACCAGCTCTGCCACATCCTTCACCTGGATTGCACCGCCATCTGCTTTGGCTGCATCGTTCAACATCGTCATGCAGAACGGGCATCCCACAGCGACAGTACTTGCGCCCGATTCTTTTGCTTCTTGATAACGAGCTGCATTGACGCGCATATCCCCAGCTTCCTCTTCCTTCCACATCTGCGCCCCGCCTGCGCCGCAGCAGAAGGACTTGGACGAATTGCGCGGCATTTCGATGGTCAGAGCCCCTGCAGATTTCAGTGCTTCGCGCGGTGCATCGAAGACCTTGTTGTGACGTCCCAGATAGCAGGGATCGTGGAATGTCACTTTAAACTCATCCTTTGATATTTCCAATTGGATCTTTCCCGCACCGACCAGTTCATTGATCAACTGAGTATGATGGATGATCTGGTAGTCCCCGCCAAATGCGGGATATTCATTTTTGATCGTATGCAAACAATGTGGACAGGTCGTGACGATGCGTTTTGGATTCACTTCGTTCAAAATTTCCACGTTGGCAGAGGCCAGCCCAAAGAAGATATCCTCACGTCCAGCGCGGCGGGCGGAGTCGCCGGTGCATTGTTCGTTCTGCCCGAGCACGGCAAAGTTGACGCCAGCTGCGTTCAAGATTTTAGCAAAGGCTTGCGCGGTCTTCTGAGCCCGTGAGTCGGTGGCAGGGGCGCAGCCGACCCACCACAAAATATCGGGCTCTGGATTCTTCTCAATGGTCGGTACGTTGAGTCCTTCTGCCCATTTCATCCGGTCGGCTTGCGATACGTTCCACGGGTTGGCGTTGCGTTCCATGCCTTTGAACGCGTTCTCCAACTGTTTTGGGAAATTATTTTCCATCAACGTCAGATTCCGGCGGATTTCCAAAATGTCGCGCATTGGCTCGTTGCCCACGGGACAAATATCCACACACGCGCCGCAGGATGTACATGCCCACACAGCTTCCGCGGAAATCAAATCCAGCATGGGTACATCGGTGGTCCCGCCGTTGTTGAGGTGGTAACGTTTGTTGATCTCCAGCGCGGCAGGGGAGAGCAGCTTGCCCGTGTTGTATGCCGGGCACACTTCCTGACAGCGAAAACACATGATGCAGGCATACGAGTCCATCACCTGCTCCCAGCGAAGGTCTTTCATTGTGGCTGCACCGAACTGCTCGACGGATTGGTCATCGAGGTTGATGTAGTTCAATTGTCCTATGGATGTGCGTTCAGGCTTCAATGCAAAATTGATCGGAGCAAAGAATAGGTGAATGTGTTTGGAAACGGGGAAGTAGGGGAGGAACGCGACCACCGCACCGATGGACAGCCAGAACATCAACCGTTCGCCGATGACCAAGGCGTTCGCGTCCATACCGGACCATAAGCCTGCCACCGTTGAAATGACCGGCTGCCAGCTATCGTGCCCAGTCTCTGCCACGTAAAAGGACTCCCCGAACAGTCGTGCCGCATTATGGATGAAGATAAAGCCTGCCACGATCGCTGAATCGCGCAGAATGCCCGAACGTGCCTTCGGGTGGAGAAGAGTCGAATCGCGCGTGGAGAGGGTCTTCGGTCGCAGGATGAAGCGGCGGATCGCCATCGCCACAATGCCGAACAGGATGGCTACTCCCGCAAGATCTGCAAGCAGGCGATAGGCATCCCCAAACCAGCCAGTGCTTTCAAGAAGTTTGAAACCTGTGTAGGCATAGATCAAATCTGCAAGATTGATCAGGAGGAAGCTGAGGAAACCCCATCCAATGAACGCATGTAGAATGCTGGGTCCGAGACGGAAACGGAAGACCGGTTGAAACAGTCCTACTTTGACGATCAGCGCGCCAATGCGCTTCCAAATGAGACTCCAATCGGGCCTGCCCTGGCCGCTCGCGATGTGACCGATGATGCGCATCACACCGCGATAGGTGAAATACAACGAAGTGGCAACGGCAATGGCAAACAGGATTTTTTCAACGAGACTCAGCATGGTTCTCTCCTGGAATCAAAATGTCATTGCAGCACTTCAGGGAAGCGGTTCCTCACAATGTGGAGGACTGCTCGTTCCTGATAGTCACTTGCAATGACAGCATCATGGCAATAGTGTAGCACAGAAAAGAAAAGCGGAGAATTACTCCGCTGATGATTCTCAAGGTGTTAGATTCTTTTCGAGTCTACTGGCTGATCTCATTAACATAGTTGATCGCTCCCTGACACGCAGGCTCCAAATGAGATGCCACGTTTTCCCACGTCAGATCCAGATCCTCGCCTTGGGTAATATCCAGTGCATCGCCCAAGCAGCCTGGACCTGCATTGTAGTTGACAAGCGTAAACTTCCAGAGGTCCTCGTAGCTTGCTGCTTCGCCAGCGCGGCTGCCCGTGACGTTTTCGACCAACTGACCAGCCTGTTCACAGTTGGCAAGCATGGTGTGGGCAAAAACGCCGATGCTGAAATTGGCACGGTCGAGATCGATCTGCAACGGGCAGTCTTCACAAGTCGCGTTCACGGCATCGATCAATGCCAGCCGTACATACTGTTGCTGTTCCTCATCGAGATGCAGATAGCCTTTACTGCAGGTTTCCGAGTCCATCACGAGTGGACAGAACTGATAGAAAAACGGCGGATTCCACAACAAGGCTGTATCCGCGCCATGTTCGGTGAGTTGTCCGAGCCCGATATCGCTTTGCAGGCGGGCACCCGGCCAGAACTGACTTTCCTTGGCAAACAGGTTCTTCAGGAGATTCGCAGGCACCCCCGTATCCTTGCCGACATTCAAAATGATCTCATCGAACTGGTTCTGCCAGGCATGCACGGCCTCGCGTGCCACTTCCATGCCGCAATTGGATGCACTGTCATCGGGGAGCAGACCGCCATCTGGGCAGGAGCTTGCATCCACGGCCTGCTGTCGGATCAGTTGAGCAGCCAGATAGTTATATGGAATGTCTGTGCCGAGTTCCTCGCTTTGAGGGGGAGTGCTCAACCATTTTGGCGGTCCCCCAACTGGCGGCAACGTTCCCCAAGCCTGCACACAACTGGCCACGGGAACCCCGGCCCATTGATCGCTCAAAACATCGATGTACCAAAACTTCTGGTCCGGGTCACCCGTATCACGGAGGGCCACACGAACCTGCGCGTCGAACATCTCGCTGCTATCGCCATAGCTTGAATATGCCCAGAATTGGATCGTGAACGGCTCCTCTGTAACCGGCAGTCGCAACCGGCAGACGGGATCGCAGGCGAAAGATTGGCCTCCGTATAAACCTTCGATGCCGATAATATGATAGTCGGGTAGAGGCTCGATGCCTGTCAACACCAGGATAGGCTCATACTCACAAATACTCGTGGAAGATGTATACACAGGGCGGCAATTTTCCACCGTCACTTGCACGCTGGGCGGCGGCAATTTTGTAGAGATCACCTTTTGGGCAGGCTCGGTGTCTGCCAGGAAAACGTAATATCCCTTGCAGAGTCGTACATCATATTCTGTACAGGGTTTCTGCGCGATCCAGTCTTCCCAGATATCGTAACCACAGTCGATATAAATATCCCCAGGTGTAGGCATACCTTCATGGTCTATCTGAATTTCACAGACTGGACCTTTGCCTTTCCAAGGGTACATAAGCCAATAGTATTTGGTGTAATCAACTGTGGTGGATGAGAACCGGTCGGGGCCGGGCGGATCAAAGGAAGGTGCCGCAGCCGCCCGCGGGGATGGACCGAAGGCGCCTCCCATGCAAACGAAAACGAGACCCACAGTGATGAGCCATTTCCTCCATTGACGGCGAGTCTCGTTGAATATACTCATAAAAAAGAGTCCGCTTCCATTATAGCGGACTCCCTTCCAATTCGCCTATTTTTTGGCTGTCTTTTTGGTTACAGTTTTAGACGATTTTGTACCAGATGGCTTTTGAACGCTCTTTTTTGCAACCGGGGCAGCAGCTGGGACAGCTGTTTGTGACTCCATCTCTTCGAGCATCGACATATCCTGCTTGAGGTTGCGGCTGCGCAGGTACATGCTGGCAACGTACAATCCCATGACCACAAATGCGATCACATAACCGGCGATCATGTAGCCTGAGGTGTCGGGGGTGGCTTCCTGAAATAACATGTTGGCTCCGTTTACATTGTAACTTTGAGTTTGAGTTCTTCCACTTTGTTCTGCAAATCGCCAAGGAGAACGCGGTTCCAGAATAGGTCAATGAAGATGACCGTGAAGGCAAAGAGTGCGAAGAAGAAGGCCACGCGCATGTCGGCCGACATGGCAAACCCACCCTGCGCCTCTGCATTGGCACCGCCGATGACCACCGGGTGGATGGTGCGGAACAGGCGGATGGCGAAGAACGTAATCGGTGCGCTGATGCCACCTACAAGAGCATAGACCGCGCCGAAGCGGGCACGTCGATCGGGGTCATCGATGCCCTGGCGCAGCATAAAGTAGGCGATATAGATCAGTTCTGTAACTGCGGCAGTGGTGAGACGTGGGTCCCATGTCCACCAGGTATTCCAGGCGGGGCGTGCCCAAATGGAACCGAGAACGATGGTGATGAAGAAGAATACAAGACTCACTTCAATCGCTGCGACCTGCAGGCGGTCCCATTTGAGGTCCTTGTTGATTAAATAAACTACGCTGAACACGGCCGCAAGGATGAAGCCAAGCAAGGCTGTCCAGGCCGTACCAATGTGGAAGTAAAACACACGCTGGACATCACCCATCACGAGCTCTTTGGGCGCAAAGACCAGGGCGAGGTAGGCTGAAATGATCAACAGGATGATGGATACGATATCGAGAATTTTGAGTGCAACAGGTTTCGATTCCATGTTTGCTCCTTATAAGATGTTCTCTCTTTAAATAGAACTTGTATTTTTTATTCCTCAACGACGTTGTCGAATACCATGAACGCAATGGAAATGAAGATAATGTCATACGTGATCAACAATGCCATCGGGAATATATTCTCGGAAAATTCCACACCGGTTAAAAATCCGTTGCTCGCGATAATGGCAGGGAGCAGGACGGGGAGGACAACCGGGAACAGGAGAATGGACAACAAAATATCGCGCGTACGCGTCTGTACCGACATGGTAGCCAGTAGTGTCCCAACTCCTACATAGCCTACGGATCCTAAAAAGATCACCAACAGGAGTCCCGATTGGAAAAGGTTGGTGCTGTATAGGATACTATATACTGGCAGTACAACCGCCTCCACCACCAGCATAAAGGCAAAATTGCTGATGGCTTTCCCGAAATAAATGGCGGACCGGTCCACGGGTGCGAGCAGTAGACCATCGAGACAGCCGCGGTCCTTTTCAACAGCCATCGAGCGGTTAAGTCCCAACGTTCCGGCGAAAGCGAACGTTGTCCACAATACACCGGCTGTGACTGTCTGGCGCATTTTGATGTCGAGGTTCAACGCAAAGTTAAAGATGATGATGACCAGTAGAGAGAACACCAGCATGGCCGAGACCAGTTCCAGGGAACGATACTCTGCCTGAATGTCCTTCCACACAATGGCGAAGACGGCGCGAACAAAGGATGGCTTGGCCACGGACCGCTTTTCAGGTACTTTGGCTTGAGACAGTGCTTTGTTCATGGTCAGCCCGCCAGTGCTTCCTTGTAAAATGTCAGCAGGTTGCTTTTCTTCAATTGCCTGCGTGTGGATGTGGCTGCGATCACGCCGCGTGACAGAATGTCGAAGCGTGTGGCCAATTCCTCGGCGCGGGCGAGATCGTGGGAGGTCATAACAACCGTGCGTCCCTGGGCGGCGACTGTTTTCAACACTTCATCCAGCATGGTGGATGCATCCTGATCCAGTCCGGTATATGGCTCGTCGAAGAGCATCACATCGGGGTCGTGAAGCACCGCCCGGCCAATGGCGAGACGTTGCTGCATGCCGCGCGAGAACGTGCGGACCAGGTCGCGTCGACGATTTTCCAGGCCGACCATTTCCAGTACTTCGGTGATACGCGGTTCCAAGTCCACAATGCCGTACATGCGACCGTAAAAGCGCAGGTTTTCCTCTGCGTTCAAGTCGCCGTACAGGAGCGGAAGATGTGACACCACGCCCAACCGTGCCCGAACGGCCGCTGCTTCATTGGGCAGGCGAAAACCTGCCACTCTGACCTCGCCGAGCGAGGGGCGCGACAGGGAAGCCAGGATGCGCAGAAAGGTTGTCTTGCCCGCGCCGTTCGGGCCAAGCAACGCGACGAACTCACCCGGCTGCACTTCAAAATCCACACCGCGCAGGACGGTCTTCAACCCAAATCGTTTGACGAGTTTTTTGACGGTGATCATGGGGATCTTCGTAAGGGCACGATATATCGTACCCTTACATCATTCCCTTCAAAATATCCTTCAACTCCGCGCGGCGCTTTTGATAGGCTTCGTCCGAGATCTTTTTCTCGCGGTGTAAATCATCGAGGGCGACGATCGCATCGAGCACATCTTCGGAGGATTCAAACTCTTGCGCTTCGTCTTCTTCTGTTTCTTCACCACTCTTGCGGTCACGAAGATAAAGCCAGGCACCTGCGGCGATGAGCGCAAGCCCCAATACACCAGCTCCGATCAACAGGTTTTGGTTGGTGTTGGTCGCAGGTTGCTCTGTGGTGGTATCCGATGTTGCTTTAGGTTCGCCAGAGACGGAAAACTTGATCGTGCCGCCTGCCGGAATGTTCAACGCCGTATAGACCTGGAAATTAAAGTTCTGAATGGTTTGCAAGCCTTCATCGGTCAATGCTGTGCTTTCTGCCTTGGTGCCTTCAGGGAGGAAAACGGTCAGGCTGACGACTGGCAGCACGAAGGGCTGTGAAATATCGAATTCTTCTGCCTTGGGGATCGTTGTGAAAGCGATCAAGCCATACTGCTTATCACTGGGCGGGATGGCCAACCCCTTATCGGTGCTGACAAAGGGTGCACTATCCTGCAGAGCTTCGTATCCCTGACCCGTAGTGCCATCGGGAGATTTGATGAACGGAATATCCGTACCATCCTTCAGCTCAACGTTGACAGTCTTGTCACTGGGATTATGGAAGGAATAGACACCGAATACCTGAATATTGGCATCGTTGGAGTAATCGACAAAGATGCGCACTTCATCCATCACCAGCAGCGACGTATCATCCGTCATCCCGTGCAGGACGAGCGGCGGGAGGGCGATGGTGGATGTACCTTCCTGCACCATCGCAAAATCAGACTGCACCTGAATGCCATCCACATTGACTTCGGCGATGAAAATGCGGTTGGCAGGCATTTCGATGTTCTCGAAAACATACGTGCCATCCGAGTTGAGAGTGCCTTCTTGTGAGAAGACTTCCTGCGGACCGGCGCTCGGGTCGGCTCCATGATCATAGCCGCGCAAGGTGACTTTCAGGTCGGCAGGGAGATCTTTGCCGGTTTGATTATCAATGGACCCACTTACGGATCCAAATCCCTCTTTGACAACGGCGGTCGCTGTCGGTTCGCTCGCAGCCGCGACTTGTTCTGTGCCAGCAGGCGTTGTCTCAGCGGATGGGGTTCCCGCGTCCGTGGCGACGGGAGCCTCGGTTACGGAAACAGCTTCAGGCGTTGCCGTAGAGGCGGGCGCCTCTGCTACGGCAGGTGCTGTCTCAAAGGAGAGCGAACGCAAATAATCGGCGACTGCCCACATTTCATCATCGCTGAGATCTGCACCAAACGCAGGAACGGCATCATTACCCTGCTTGACGATGCGAGCCAGATCCACTGCGCTGATGGCAGACATTTTGCTCGCATCCTTGAAGAAGTCTGTGGAGCAATCTGCACATTTTGTTTCGAAAATTTCCCTGCCCTTTGCGATCTGTTCTTTACTGGTGTGCAGGGTCATTGCATACGCAACTACATCCCAACGTTCCTGATCGTTAAGGCTGTTGAACGGAGGCATGAGGCGGTCCATGCGTCCGCGCGTGACCACGGTGTACCATTCTGACAATGTTGCGGGGCGGGCGATCTCAGGCAACCCAAACGCGGGGACCGTGACGCCCAGTTGAATACCTTGTTCACCGTCGCCCATGCCGGTCTTGCCATGGCAGCCGGAACACTTCTCGGCGAAGATCGCTTTGCCGTTCTCGACGTTTGGAGTCTGCGGCGGGACGAGCACCAACGTGGGCATGGGGGTGGGTGGGACATATCCCGGCGGAGGAGTGACGTCTTCTGCCAGCGTGAAATTGCAGGATGTAGCGAGGAGAGCCAGAAAGGTAAATAAAATGATGTGGCGTAATTTCATGAGTGATTCCATTGGGTAATCAGTAATTTGGAATTACGAATTACCGATTACTTTTTAGGATAACGACTTTCCGCACGAGGGGCAAAAGCGATCGGAGACCATGACGGGCTTTCCACACTTGGGGCAGAAGCCGGATGATTTTTCCTTGTGACCCTTGCGGCGCGCCGAGATCATGGATTCGACATCGTCGTCGCTGATCTCAGGCTTTGCAACGGACGCATCGGCGCGACGCGCAGCAATGGCTTTTTCGATGCGGGCATCGGCATCCTGCGCAGAGGTGGGCTGCGGGGCGATGGAGTCGATCTGACGCAAGATATCTGCGCCTTTTTGCAGCAGTGTAGCGCGCTGGGTTGGGTAGTCTTCTTCGGGGATCTTCCCAAGCTTGTAATCGAAATCGAGTTCCTGCAACGAGTTAATGACGCGATCGCGTTCGGCCATGAGGGTCGAAAGTTCATGTTCCTCTTCGGTTACGCGGCGGGCGCGCCGTTCCATGAATGGGGCATATAGATAAATTGCGACCAGAATAAGTATGGCGAGCGTGAAGAAAATTGCAGTGATTTGCATATCGTCCCTTTATTTGAGTAATGGATCGATCTGGGCGCGAATTTGGTCAACCGATGTGAATGGACCGATTTGAACGTATTGTAGAACGCCTTCCTTGTCTACAAAATAGGTTTCGGGCACACCCTTGATACGGAAATATTGTGAGATGCGTGTGGCGAGGTCGGGTCCGTTGGCAAAGGTGATGCCAAACTTTTTCAAATATACGCGTGCTTCAGGTTCGGTATCTACATAGTCCACGCCGAGGAAGACGACTTCTCCAGTCGATTCGTACTCAGACCAGGCTTGCTGTAATTCGGCAGCTTCCTGTTCGCAGGGTTTGCACCACGATGCCCAAAAATTGATGACCACCACTTTGCCCCGCAGGTCTTCAAGATGGATCTCACTCTTGCCATCGATCTGATAGCCGGTGTAGAGCGGCAATGTGAAATTCTCGATCTTTTGTCCCGGTTGAACGGTTCCTTGCTGTGCGCGTCGAAGCCCCAGTGCCACGATGCCAAGCAGCCCCACCAGGAATATCCAGATGGTGACTTGCACCCAGAGTGGGACACCGCGACGTGGAGCCGTGTTCGTTGATTCTGTCATGTCATTCTCCCAAACCATGCGAAGGAAATCTTCAAGATATACCTTCGCAGGATCATTTATTTCTGTTTCTTTAGCTCTTCCTCAAGCCTTGCGATATAGGGATCGACGGGTTGCTGCGCTTCCGACTCGGCCGGCGCCGTTTCTGCCACGACTGGCTTCATCCACATCTGGAAGGCGCGCGCCAAAAACAACACGCCTAGCAGAATGGCGACCGCCGGCACAAGATAGGAAACAAGGCGATTGGGTGGTTCGGCGAGCACACGAGCGCCATACTGGGTGACGAAGTATTGTTTGATCTCTTCGTCGCTTTTGCCCTCAGCCAGCATGGTACGGATCAGATCCCGCCACTGACGGCACGCTTCGGTGGGGCACACATCCAACGGTGTGCTCTCGCAGACCGGACAATATAACTGCTTGGCCACTCGGTTGACATCATCGTCGGTGGGAGTAGGTCCCTGGGCGGTGACGGTATTGGTCCACATCCCTGCTAGCAGAAGTGTAAGCAGA
>CAZKSG010000034.1:0-30250 GCA_964555335.1 uncultured Anaerolinea sp. | reverse complement strand
CTCAAATGACGTGCCCCAATAGCGAGCAGGTATCCCTGCATGGCTTGCGAAAAGGTGATCTTGGACATATGCGCCTCCAGTTGCGCTAAATCTTGTTGTGATAATCACCTTTTTCGGATGATAATCACATGCTGTTTTTTTGTGCTCCAAACAGCCAACCAAGATATGCGCCCTGAATGCGCTTCCAATTCCCCGATTTTAAACGAAACATCCTCACGGATGACAGAAACTGTCGTCTATGAGGACGTTTGCGCCTTCTGTCGGGGTGCCGAGATTTGAACTCGGGACCTCACGGACCCGAACCGTGCGCTCTACCGGTCTGAGCCACACCCCGAAACAGTCCCTTATTGGGGATAGCGTGGCACATTATACCTGATTTTCATTATTGTGCATCATGGATTTAACAGGATCTCCTGGGTATAGAGATAGTATAGTCCCTCAATGCGGTCATCGTCCTGGCGGATGGTGAGGCGTGCCAGGGTAGGTTCAGAGACCTTATAGGGAATCGTCGTATTAAAGAGTTGCGGATCCGTCGTGCTGACATTCAGGATACGCAGCCCAATGGATTTCCCATCGGAGCCAATCAATTCGAACAGGATGGGCTCCAGGTTGAACGGCCAGATGTCTCCGCGCACGGTCAAAACGCCGCCTGAAGCTGTATCCTTCAATGTGGGGCTGACCACCCCGATCGGTTCAGACGGATTCCCCGGCGTGGTTATTTCATTGGTCCCGGAGGAAAGCAATAACAAACGCACAGAATTCAACGACTGAAGTCTCCCTGCCTTGTCTGTCGTGCTAATCGTGAGGCGCCCTACCTCAGCCGCGCCAGGTATTTCAAAAGGAACCTTGATCTGCTGGAATACGCCATCACCCGAGAGTGGAACTTTCTTGGTGAGACGAGTTAACAAGCGCCCGTCTTCACCATATAGATCGATCTGTGCCTTCTCGCTTCCGCCAACTGTGATATCCATTTTTAATGTAATAGGTGAAATCACCTTGGACATCGGTCCCGGTGCCTGGATCTCGATAGCAGCCAGTTTGTGACTGGGGATCGTCGTTGCTGTAAACGTGGCCCGAGGTCTTGGGGTTAAGGTCGGTTTTGGGATATCGGTTGGCGGCTGGGCGGAAAGCAAATCGGCTGCGGATTGAGTCGCAGCGGATTTGGCTGCATCGGCGGTCAGGGCGATAACCGTCGGCAGATAGTCGGGCGGATACGGAGTCGGTATGGGATTCTCAGTTGGGGAGGCGCAGCTGGCCAAAAGTCCAAGAAGAGAAGCGATGATGACAAATCGAAGTTTCATATTAAACAGAAAGTGCGTCGCAGAGTGGAATATCCAACATCGGAATTGTATCCGAAATCTTGCGGCGCACTTTGATTAAGATTTAAAGGTTATAGATTTCGCCGTATTTCTTCGTCAAATAACGGACGTAGGGTTCAGGCGTGATCTTCGAGCCGGTTACTTTTTCGACAAGCACCTGTGGCTCGTATTTATGTCCATATTGGTGAATGTTCTTGCGCAGCCAGCCGAGCAGCTCAGTGAAATTACCCTTGCTGATCTGATCGTCCAAGTCACGGATATCTTTGCGGATCTTCTCCCACCACTGCGCAGAGACGAGATTGCCCAACGCATAGGTGGAGAAGTACCCGATCGCGCCGCCAGACCAGTGGATGTCCTGTAAAACGCCGCGTGCATCGTCGGGCGGGACAACACCGAGATATTCATCCATCTTTGCATTCCAAATCTCAGGCAGATCTTTGACCGCAATCGTTCCTTCCACCATGCCGATCTCCAGTTCCAGGCGCAGCATGATGTGCAGATTATAGGTTGCTTCATCGGCGTTCACACGGATGAGCGACGGTTCCACTTTGTTGATCGCCTTATAGAAGGTTTTTAGGCTCACACCGTCCAACTGCGCAGGAAATGCCTTCTTGAGAGTGGGATAGAAATGTTCCCAAAAAGGAAGTGAACGGCCGACAAGATTTTCCCACATGCGGGATTGCGACTCATGAATCGCCAGGGACGTACCACCGGCAAGCAGCGTGCGCTCGTAGACGGGATCGATCCCCTGTTCGTACATGGCATGGCCCGATTCGTGCATGGTGCTGAACAACATAGCGATCGGGTTATCCTTCTCATATCGTGTCGTGATGCGGACGTCGTTCACGCTAAACGTGGTCTCGAATGGATGCGGCGCCTTGTCCTGCCGGCCACGGCTCCAGTCGTAGCCGAACTTGGTAATGACATCCACTCCGAATTCGTTCAATTTTTTCTCATTGAACGGCTTGAACAGGAATTCATCCTTGACCTGTTTGCTTGCCGCAATGGCTTTGATCAATTTCACCTGTTTCGGACGCAGACCATCGAAGATCGCCTTTACATCCTCGGTTTTCATACCGGGCTCGTAGTCGTCCAGCAGGGTATCGTACGGGTGAGTGCCCGGAGGGAAGAAGGAAACATACTTGTGGGTCAATTCGACCACTTTTTCAAGGTGGGGGCGGAAGATGGAAAAGTCCGACTTGCGACGCGCTTCCACCCAGGCTTCAAAGGCTTTGGAGGAAACGATGGCCTGTTCCTGGATGAATTCCGGCGGGACGCGCCTGGCCTTGTCATAGTTCCGCGATGTTACACGGATCAATGCCGCCTCATCGGAATCCGAGTCAGACCCGGCGAATTCCTGTTTCAAATCATCGATCAACTGGCCGACATCATCGGCGATGAACTTTTCCTGGGCAATCTTGCTCAGCGTGGCGAGCTGTTGGCCGCGGGCTTCGTTGCCGCCAGGCGGCATATTGACCTGCTGATCCCACTCCAAAACACTGGCAGCCCGGCTAATATCTGATACTTCGCCAAGTTTTTCCTTTAGCTTTTTAAGCTTTTCACTCATGAGTTCTCCTGTCTTTGATCTTCAACGAAAATAGTATCTTGAGACGTTTTTCCACTACTTTACGGGACCGATTCTAACCCAAAAAGAGGATGTGTCCCGCCTCTGAAGAACGGTTATTGGACCTGCTACCTTGCCCGAAGGGGATACTCACCAGGCAGCCTTATACCGACCGATGGCTTATAAAACTCCAGTTCTTTTGAAGAAATGTACAAAAGTGGTCACCCGCGTGCACAAGTTTTGTCTGTACTCCGAAACAGCCACCTTGCGTCATGGGTTTTAATGAATTTTGTCACTTGTAAACAACAAGTGGTTAGACTATTCTCATATTGAAGTTGAATCTCAACTTTTCTGACGTCATCACCGGGAGGCATGCATGGATCCAATCACAGCAACTCTTAGTTTGGTGATCTCCTATTTCATCGGGTCGGTTTCATTTGCCAGACTCATGGTCAAGCTATGGACAGGAAAGGATGTAACAGAGTACGAGGTTGCTATCGATGGGACAGAGGACAAATATAAAGCCATCTCCATCGGTGGGAATACGGTCAGTACAGTGCTCGGCGCAAAAGGCGGTATGACCGTCGGCATTCTCGACATTCTAAAAGTTGTGATTCCCACCCTGGCTTTCAAAATGCTTTATCCCGAACAACCCGCATATATGCTGATCGCAGCAGTCGCTGGTGTAATTGGACACATCTGGCCCATTTATTACCGATTTCATGGCGGTTCAGGTTTTTCCGCCATCATGGGAGGCTTGCTGGTCATTGACTGGCTCGCAGTGGTAATCTCTCCCATTGCCGGGCTTCTGCTGGGCATGCTTGTATTCCGCAATATGGTCGTTGCCAGTTTGTCATGGATATGGCTGCTTGTCCCGTGGTTTTGGTGGCGAACAGATGGGGACCCGATGTTCATTCTATATGCAGTCACTGTCAATGTCTTGTTCCTGCTTGCCATGATCCCGGAGTACAAGACCGCCATGAAATACAAGCAGGAAGGAAAATACATAGAATATGGGTTGGGTACGCTGAAAGCGCACCCAATGGGCAGGGGCATGCTTAAAATGGCAAAATTCTTCAGAGTTGAGATCAAATAGGGCAGGAGCACATATGGCTCACATAATTGACATCAACAAGCAGAAACCTCCCGTTTCTGTGGGGAATAAGGCCATTAATCTCAAGAGGCTTGCCAATATCGGCATGCGCACCCCAAAAACACTTGCTGTCAAGTGGGACGCATACCATCGTTACCTGAAAGACGACACCAATTTGATCCAGGAGTTGCAAGAGGAACTTGCAAAAACCATCAAAACCGACAGGACCTACGCTGTTCGTTCCTCAGCCAATATCGAGGACAGCCTCGACCGCTCTTTTGCTGGACAGTTCAAATCCGTGCTGCATGTACAAGGTGTTGACAATATCCTTCAAAGTCTTTGGGCAGTCTGGTCTTCGGCAATGACCCCGGCGGTGAAATCCTATCTGGAACGCCATAACATTCCAACCCATGAACTATCAATGGGTGTGATTATCCAGGAAATGGTCAATCCCAAATACTCCGGCGTGGCGCTTAGCAAAAACCCGGTCACAGGAGGGGACGAAATCGTTGTGGAAGCGGTCAATGGCGAGGGGACACAGCTTGTGCAAAGCGGAGTAACGCCCCATCGCTGGGTCAATAAATGGGGATACTGGGCGGAGAAGGCGGATGGATCAGGTATCCCTTTACATCTAATCGAGGAGATCGTATCCAAAACAAAAACCATCGCGCAGAAACTCCATCACAACGTGGACCTTGAGTGGGTATACGATGGAAAAGAGCTATATTGGGTGCAGGTACGGGCGATCACCACACTCCACAACCGCAATATCTATTCGAACTACATCCCTCGTGAAATGTTGCCAGGCATGATCAAGCCGTTGATCTTCTCGGTCAATATTCCTTTGGTCAACAGTATCTGGATCAATTGGCTGTCCGAGATCACCGGCGATTTAGGGCTAAAACCGGAAGATTTGGCAAAGTCCTTTTACTACCGTGTTTACTTCAACATGGGCGCTCTTGGCGATATTTTTGAAGGGCTGGGATTCCCGCGCGAGTCAGTGGAGATGATCATGGGGTCACTTCCACGTGGTGCAGTGAAGCATTCCTTCAAACCAAGCGCAAAAACGCTATCACGTTTGCCGTGGCTCTTCCTCTTCACGCTCGATAAATGGAACTTTGGATCGAAGATGCGCCGCGCCCTGCCTACATTGGAGAAACGCGTCAAAACAACCCCATATGCGAATCTCGACCATTGGAGTGAAGTGGACCTCCTCTCTGTAATTGAACGTCACTACAAACTGATGCAAGAGGTTGCATATTACAATGTCATGGGACCACTCCTGATGGGCATGTATAACAACATATTGAAATCTCAACTCAACAAGCGTGATGTGGATTTCAACAATTTTGATCTTATGGAAGGTATGGATGAGATCCAGGAATACGATCCCGCCACTCATCTACGACGAGCCAATGCCGATTTCCAGTCACTCCCGCCTGATGTCCAACGTAAGATCCGTGAAGTCTCGTATACAGATCTTGATGCAATAGGCGGAGCCGGGGACTTTCCAAAAAAGGTTGCCGATCTGGTGGAGCGGTTCGGGCATTTGAGCGACAACGGAAACGACTTCTCTGCGATACCCTGGCGTGAGACTCCTGAAATGATCCTGAAATTGGTGATCGAGTATGAACCATCCAAAGAGGATGGAAAAAAGATAACCTTATCGGACCTGGCATCCAAGGGACGAATCAATTTTCTGTTCAATTTTTTCTATAAGCGTGCGCGTGAATACCGCCTGTTGCGCGAGCAGGTCAGTGGATTGTATACGTACGGATATGGCTTGTTCCGATATTATTTCCTAGCATTGGGTAAACATTTTGTACAGCGTGGGTTGATTGATCTACCGGAGGATATTTTTTATCTATCGTACAGCCAGGTACATGATCTGATAAATGAAAAGATGTCTTCGAAAGACCTGCGTTTCGAAATTGCCCGCCACAAAACCGACATGGAACGTTACAGGGATATCCTGATCCCCACGATCATTTATGGCGACGAGATTCCCCCCGTACGTGAACCGAACATGGATGTACTCTTTGGCATTCCCACCTCTATCGGGCAATGCACCGGTAAAGTTAAGGTTGTCAGAGGCATTCAGGATTTCTCCAAGGTCAATCATGGAGATGTACTCGTCGTGCCCTATTCCGATGTTGGTTGGACGCCGCTTTTTGCTCGTGCAGGAGCCGTGGTCGCTGAGTCGGGCGGACTGCTCTCGCACAGTTCCATCGTTGCCCGGGAATATAATATTCCTGCTGTTGTTTCAGTGGAGGGCGCAACGCTCCTGCCTGATGAAACCATGGTCACGGTAGATGGGCACAAAGGCGAAGTATTAATCCACAAATAGTAAACAAACGCCGATGGGAGTTACATATGTCCGTTTTGAAAGCCAGTGATTTGCGAAAGAAATATCAACTCGGGGAGTATTCCGTCGAAGCACTGAGAGGGGTCAATTTTGATGTGCAGAAGGGCGAGTTCGTCGCCATCATGGGTCCGAGCGGAAGCGGGAAATCCACACTTCTCCACCTGCTTGGCGGATTGGATTCTCCCACCGAAGGTGAGGTAACCCTCGGGGATGCCAAACTCTCGCAACTGACCGAATATCAGGCAACGCTGGCTCGTCGGCACAACGTTGGTTTTGTTTTCCAATTTTTCAACCTGCTACCTACTCTGACTGCGGAGGAAAACATCCTTCTACCGGTGATCATTGATGGTAAGAACCCCAACCACTACGATGAACGTCTCAAGCAGATGCTGGAATTGGTGGGCCTCTATGACCGCCGCAAGCACAAACCCGATCAACTCTCTGGCGGCGAACAACAGCGCGTTGCCATCGCCAGGGCATTAGTCACAGAACCGGCCATCCTCTTAGCCGATGAACCGACGGGCAACCTGGATACACGAAACGGCACATCCATTATGGAACTGCTTCAGCGCTCGTGTCGCGAACTAAACCAGACCGTCATTATAGTCACCCATGACCCCCGTGCTGCATCCTACGCACAACGCGTCATCTTTTTGCGCGACGGTGACATTGTGAAAGAGTTCAAACCCGGTGTTGATGTACCGCTGGCGGAACGCATGAGTGGCATTATGTCCACCATGCAGGAACTGGAGTCCTGAAAATAATGACCCTCTTGCGCCAGATCCGATACTTGACACTACGCTCGATTCGAGCACGCTGGTTGAGATTCATCCTCAGCGCATTTGGGATCGTGTTGGGTGTGGCTGGCATGTTGGCAATCAACGTTACCAACAAAGCCGCGCTGAACTCGATTGTCCATCTATTTTCGAACACTTCCGGTAGTGCAAAACTGACCATTACTAGTTCAAGCCAATCCGACACTGGATTCCCTGAACAAACCCTGAGAACGATCCGCAATATCCCGAATGTGAGGGTGGCGTCCCCCATCGTCCGTATCAATACCGTTGGTGCAGACGATGCCTCGCCTGAACAAATAGAATTGGGGCTTTTTGGCACGGGCACCGCCGATGGGCTGACCATCCATGGCATCAATCCTGCCTTCGACCAGGCTTTACGCGAGTATAAACTTGTTCAGGGAAGTTTCCTTCACGACGAAAGTGCAAAAAGGGAGATCGTGCTGGTCGAGACCTATGCAAAAGACAAGGAAATCCAGGTTGGCGAATGGCTTTCCGTCATCACGCCAAATGGGGTCGAGTCACTAAAGGTCATAGGCTTGATCGCGCGCGAAGGTGCCGGGCAGACCAGCAATGGTTCGTTCGGCGTTATCCCCCTACGGACCGCACAAGAGCTCTTTAACCGCGAAGGCGAACTCGATGAGGTGGACATCCTGACCACAGATCCCAATCCGCCCCGAAACGAGTTGAGCGCCCTGAAAGAAACCATGCAAAACCGCCTGGGGAAAGGTCTTTCAGTTACATACCCATCCAGTCAGGGGGAGCGCATGACGCAAATGTTGCAAAATTACCAGATTGGCTTGAACTTCATGAGCGGAATTGCACTCTTCGTGGGCGCTTTCCTGATCTATAACGCCTTCGCCATGACCGTTGTAGAGCGCACGCGCGAATTTGGCATGTTGCGCACCATCGGCATGACGCGCCAGCAGGTGACCGGATTGATCCTGCTTGAAGCAGGTGTATTGGGAATTTTCGGGTCAATTGCCGGAGTGGGCCTTGGCATGGCACTCGCACGTGGACTAACCGATCTCATGGGTGTCATCCTCAATCAGGAACTTAGTGTGGTGGATGTGCCTGTTTACGATATGGTAGTCAGTTGGGCCGTTGGGGTATTTGTCACCTTTTTGGCGGCAGGCATTCCAGCTTGGCAGGCTGGTCGCGTTTCACCCATGGAGGCGCTGCGCGTGCGCGGTAAGTCCAATGAGGGGTGGCTTATTCGCGAGGGCTGGAAATTGGGCGTGACGCTTTTGGCGATCTCAACGGTCCTATTGATAGCTAACCCATTTCCATATGATGTACAGTTCCGTCTTGGCAGTATGACTGTATTCGGATTATTCTGTGGAGCGACCCTGCTCATCCCAGGCACCGTCCACGGTTGGGAACGGATCACACGCCCAATCATGAAATGGATCTATGGAGCCAGCGGTAGTCTGGGAAGCCGCAATGTTCAACGTTCGCGTCAGCGCACCACTTTGACGGTCGCCGCCTTGATGGTGGGCGTGGCAATGGTCATCATGACGCGCGGCATGACAGAATCCTTTGCTGGCGATTTGCGCGAATGGATGTCAGCATACATTGGAGGAGATATCTTCGCCAGTTCATCAATTCCCATGCGCAGCGACGTAGGACAACGCATCGCATCTGTACCTGGCATTGAAGCTGTTGCGCCCATCCGATACTTTAATGTCGATTGGCAGACCCCCGATGGTGTAAAGCAGATCAATTTCATGGCGATGGACCCGGTCGCCTATGCCCACGTAACCGAATTTGTATTCAGCGACGACAACGTCAATACCGAAGATGTCGTTCGGAGACTGCAACAAGGCGACGCTGTTTTACTATCAAGCGTCCTATCGGAAAAGTACGGACTTGAAGTGGGTGATCATATCCAATTACGAACACGCGGTGGTTTCCGTTCCTTTGAAATCGCTGCGGTGGTTGTGGATTTTTATAATCAGGGATTGGTGGTACAGGGCAACTGGGATGACATGAAGCGTTATTTCCGTATCAATGATACAAGCACATTTTTCATAAAGGTAAAGGATGGACAATCCATTGACAATGTCAAACAACGCATCGACGACCTCTACGGAAAACGTTATCATCTGATTCTGATCTCGAACACATCCATCCGCGAGCAGGCGCTTACACTGATGGACCAGGCGTTCAGCATGTTCGACGTTATGGCCTTGATTTCGATTGTCGTAGGTTCCCTTGGGATTGTGAATACACTGACCATGAGTGTTATCGAACGCACGCGTGAGATCGGAATGTTACGAGCCATTGGCATGACAAGGGTGCAGATCATGCGCATGGTCCTGGCAGAGGCAGGTTTGATGGGTGTGATCGGGGGCGTTCTGGGCGTAGCAACCGGAATTGTACTGGCAAGGATTCTGTTCATCGGTATGACCACAATGTCCGGGTATAGTCTCACCTTTGTGTTGCCGCCGGAGGGCATCATCATCAGCTTGATCGCGGCAGTCACCATCTCACAGATCGCGGCAATTTTTCCATCCCACCGCGCTTCGAAAGTCAAGATACTGGAAGCGGTTCGTTACGAATAATGGAGATTATCCAGGCAACAAAAAAGCCCACTCGTATATGTTTGACCGGGTGAGCTTTTTTTGTTTGCGTTCTAATTATCCTGAAACCTGGATTTCCACAAAAGCGCTCATCCCCCACCGGAGCACGTCAGGTATCTCGTCAAGTTCCACCACCACATCAAAGTACACACCGGAGACCGATGAATTCTTCAGGGAGATCTCCGTAACCTTGCCAGGAACTGACGTGTTCGGCAAAGCGTCGAATGTTACTTTGACAGGATCGCCGATATGGACACGTGCCACATCTACTTCATTCAAATCCGTTGTCTTAACCTGAAGTGTGGATAAATCTGCAAGAAGGAGAACCGGGGCACCAGGCGAGGCCATCTCACCGGTTCTGGTGTACAACTCAACAACAGTGCCATCGAACGGGGCGATCAGTTTTGATTGATCGATAATGGATTGAATGGCATCCAATCGTGTCTTTGCAGCCACTACTTCAGGAGAGCTTTGCAGATTGTTTAAGCGGTCAAGTTCACGTTGGGCGTCATCCAGGATGGCTTTTTTCAGGGCAAGGTCTTCATCTGCCTTTGCAATGGTGGTCTTATCGGCATAAGCCTTGTATCTCTTAATCTTGGGTATCTCGATCTTGCCAAAAGGCGTTCTTTTTATCTCCGTCGTGACTTCCTCAATTGTAATCTTATACTTTAACGAATCGCGATAATCAAAGGCCTTGTCGTAGGACTCCTTAGCATTTCGTAATGCGATCATAGCCTGGGCCAATGCCGTATCCGCCTTGAGCAAATCGTCCAGCGACTTTTGAGCAAGAATCAGATCCGCCTGGGCGTTGATAATGGTTTGAGGCAGCATATCTTCGGGAAAGGAGGCAAGAACATCTCCGGATTTCACACGATCCCCCACTTTTACAAACACATCCGCCTTCTGTCCACCCAGCATAAAGGCAAGATTTGCCCATTTTCCAGCAGTTACCTCTGCTGAAGCACTCACAATATCATCGTTTACGTTGACAAAGGGTACCGATTCCGTCGCCGATTCGGCTGCGATCCGCTCATTTGCCGATGTACTCCCACACCCCGCCAGGATCAAGGATGTTACAAGGATGCCAGTCAACATCAAAGAAATCTGTTTCTTCATTGTCCTCTCCCAAAAGTCCGCGAATGGTGACCATGGAATTTATTTTAGTATACATTACATTTTCAAGATTACAAAATGTAACATTTTATTTCCAAGCACCAACATACGGTGTGAGGCAGGCCGCGCTAACAGACTGGATATAGTTCCGGGAGCAAAGAAAGGTTTAAATTATAAAGAGTGTTTGAAGACCCGCTTCAAACACTCTTTATATTATTCAAAGAATTTACTCGTATCGTAGAGCTTCTACTGGCTCCAGGCTCGCAGCACGATTGGCCGGATAGATCCCAAAAAACAGACCCACGGCAGCTGAAAACAGTGTTGCCAGGGCAATGGCATTGAAACCAACGATGGGAGTAAACGCTGTACCACTTGCTGCAGCGATCTTCCCTACAATAAAAGAGATGAACCATCCCAGCATGATGCCAATAATGCCGCCGATCAGACTCAACAATGATGATTCCGTCAGGAATTGGGTCAGGATATCGCGTCGGCGTGCGCCAAGAGCCTTGCGCAGACCGATCTCACGCGTCCGCTCGGTGACCGAAACCAGCATGATGTTCATAATACCGATACCGCCCACCAGCAAAGAGATACCCGCAATGCCACCCAGGAAGATGGTCAGAATGCCCGTGATGGATGCAAAGGTAGTTAACAGATCCTGCTGAGTGAAAATGGTGAAATCGTCAGCTCCCACCGGCGTACGGTGACGGGTACGCAGGATTTGGGCGATCTCTTCAGAGGCCTGTGTCACCACATCACCGCTGGTCGCCTGGACAAAGATGATATCCACGCGGTCACTAGTGCTGCGGCGGAGCAAACGTGTCTGCGCTGTTGTAAATGGAAGGATAGCCTGATCATCCTCACTCCCAAACGCACCGCCGCCTTTCGACTTCAACACACCGATCACACGGAAGGGCTGCCCCTCGATACGAACGGTCTCGCCCGTCACGCCATCTGCATGACCAAACAAGGTTTCCGCTGTATCGGGACCCAGAATGACAACTGAGGCACGTCCCAGCATGTGCTCTTCCGTGATGAACTCGCCCTCCGCCAGTTGCAAATTGCGCACCTGAAAATATTCAGGAGTTACGCCAAAGATCTGTGGCGATGTCTGTTCACCATCAAACGCCACGGTTCCATTTCCCTGCAAAGCCGGGGCAACCGCCTCAATGGATGGAGCTGCGAATTGATCGCGTAGTGCATCGGCATCCCCCAGGGTCAATGGCTTGGGGTTGCGGACCGTATCTGCCCGGTCGCCGCGGAAGACGAACAGCAGATTCGTACCGATCCCGCTGATCGAACCAGTGATGGATTCCTGCGCGCCCTGTCCCACCGCCAGCATGGCGATCACGGCCGCCACACCGATCACAATTCCCAACACGGTCAGACCAGACCGCATCTTGTTCCCGCTTAAACTTTCAAGTGCTTCAAGAAAGGCCTGCCAGATCGTCATGCTGCACCTTCCAATAGACCATCACGCAACCGGATGACCCGCTGTGTTTGCTCGGCAATGGTGGGATCATGGGTAACAATGATCAGTGTCGTTCCGCTTTCCTTGTTCAGGTTCAGCAGAAGATTCATGATCTCCTTGCCCACCTTCGAATCAAGGTTGCCGGTAGGCTCATCTGCCATGATGATGGCAGGATTATTGACAATGGCACGTGCAATGGCTACGCGCTGCTGCTGTCCACCGGAGAGTTCGTAGGGACGGTGAGTCATGCGGTCTTCCAACCCGACCGCTTTGAGAGCATCGATCGCACGTTCGCGTCGGCCTTCCTGGTTGCCAGAATAACGAAGCGGCAATTCAACATTGGTGATTGCCGTTTGACGTGAAAGCAGATTAAAGCTCTGAAAAACAAAGCCAACCTTGCGGTTTCGGATGTTTGCCAGTTGGTCATCGTTTAATGTGGCGACCGATTCGCCATCCAGAATGTAATCGCCAGATGTAGGGCGATCCAAACAACCGAGCGTGTTCATGAGCGTGGATTTGCCAGAGCCGGAAGGTCCCATAATGGACACAACCTCGCCGCGTTGGATGGAAAACGATACGCCGCGCAATGCCTGCACTTCCACTTCGCCCATAACATATATCTTCTTCAGGTCACGGGCTTCAATGACGTTCGACATGATGTTATCCACCGAATCCGCCACCGCCACCGCCGCCGCCGCCCGGACCAAATTGCGCCGAAGGCGGGTTGAGGATGATGATATCGCCCTCTTTCACATCGCCAACAGCCACAACACTCATCGTATCAGACGAGGAGCCGAGTCGAATCTCCTTCTTGACCGCCTCGCCATTGATGAGAAGATAGACCACACGTTCCCCATCCACCAAACGAACGGCACGGTTCGGCACAAGGATCACATCCTTCATCTCTTCAACAACGACATTGACGGCAGCGGTCATTCCCGGGCGAACTTCAGGATCTGCATCCGTGAGTTCCACAGTCACTTTGAAATTGACCACCCCACTGGTTACCGTGCCGGCCTGTGCCACTTCCACCACTTCACCGTGATACTCCTTGTTCAGGATCGCGTCGAAGGTCAGGGTGACTGGCTGTCCCACCGTGACGCTATTAATGTCCACTTCTGAGACTTCCACATCCACATAAAGCTCAGCAAGATTATCAAGGCGGAACGCAGTTGCTCCGGCAGCCACCTGATCTCCCGCCAATGGGTAAGCCTCGGTGATGGTAGCATCAAAGGGTGCAATGATACGAGCCAGGTTAAGGGTCGCTTGCGCTGCATCCACACGGGCCTGCGCTGCCACGATCTCGGCAGTATTCCCATTCTTTAACTGGTCATAGGTGCGCTGGGCATCGGCCAACTTTGCCGTTGCCAGATCCAAGTCTTCTTTCGCTTTGGCGATGGTATCTTCATCAGCATAGCCGCGATATTCCTTCAAAATGGGAATCCTTCGCGTGCCAAATGTCTTATAAATGATCTTCTTCATGTGGATCTTGCCGCCAGTGACCTGCTTATACCAATTCTCTGCTTTGGTGAATTCCTCTTTGGTATCCCGCAGATCGATGACTGCCTGTGCTTCGGCTGTATTGGAAGTCATCAATTCGTCGAGGGATTTTTGAGCACTGGCCAGGTCGGCTTCTGCGAGGATCACACTCTGTGGGAGGGATGTCTTGACAAGCGAGGCCAGCACATCGTTGGCGCTAACCTGGTCGCCAACTTTGAAATTGGCACTTTCAACTGTCCCTGCCGCCTGCCAAACCAACACAGCACTTTGCTTGGCGCGTACCGTGCCGGTGGCGCCAATGGTAGCCGTCAGGTCGCCGCGCCCCACAGTGGATGTCTGATATTGTGTGGTGGGGGTATTGTTTCGCCCGCGTACATAAAAGAACGCAACGATACCTACTATGACGATCAATCCGAGTATTAAAAAGGTTCGATTCTTGAAGATTTGACGCATTCGTTTCCTCCGCGAGGTTCTTGCCTCGCCGTATTAAATTCTACCGTGCCAACCCTAACTTATACCTTACAATTGTGAATTCCGCATGAATTTTGACAACAAGAATTCTTGAAATCTTATGCCTATAATGTGACGAATGTCGTCTGCTTTGGTGACATTTAAGGCATGTCGCTGAAAGTTACCTTTGGTATCATATTTGTGAAATTTTCCTTTTTCGCCATCGGAGGATTTAATGCAATATATACCCAGCGAGACGCTGACGATCGATCGAAAAGCCCGCGCGAACATGCCTTTCTATGATCTGGATCTGCGACCTCCAGCAGAGCGAAGATGCGATTTCGGCGACGTGGTGATCGATTTCAGCCCCGAGCGTGCCATGGTAGAAGCGGCACGTTGCATTCATTGCCCAGACCCTGCTCCATGCATGGTGGCATGTCCTACACACAATGACATTCCATCGGCCATGTGGTTGATCGAACAGGGACGTTTTTCAGAAGCTGCCAACCTATATCACCAAACCAGTTCCCTGCCCGAAATCTGTGGGCGTGTTTGTCCGCATGAACAGTTGTGCCAGGGTTCCTGTGTTTTGAACAAGTATCAAACCCCTGTGCTGTGTGGCGAACTGGAGACCTTCGCGGTGGACTACAAGCGCCGCCACGAGGGGCGCATCATCCCGCTCGCTCCTCCAACGGGGAAGCGTGTCGCCATCATTGGTGCGGGACCCGCCGGATTGGGCTGCGCCGATCAACTTGTCCAGCGCGGACACGAGGTCACGATCTTTGAGGCGAAGCCTGCTGCGGGTGGACTGCTCGTTTACGGCATCCCCAACTTCAAACTTCCTAAAGATGTTTGGGGAGAAAAATGGGAGGAGTTCGAGCGCGCTGGGGTGAAATTTGTTGGCAATACCTACATTGGAAAAAACAAAACCATTGACGATCTGTTTGCTGAAGGCTTTAGCGCCGTCTTCATTGGCGTAGGCTCTGAGCTCGACGCGAAAATGGAAGATACACCAGGCACCGACCTGCCCGGCGTCTACGAAGCGACCGATTATCTAATCCGTGGCAATGTGGACCCGGACCTGCTCCCCGAGGATATGAGACAATCACTTGAAATTGGGAAGAAGATCGTCGTTATCGGTGGAGGCGATACAGCGTCTGACTGTCTGCGTACATCGTTAAGACTGGGTGCTGAAGAAGTGACCTGTCTCTATCGTCGTACAGAAAAAGAAATGCCCGGTGGGCGAAAAGATCGCAAGATGGCGCGCGAAGAAGGAGCAAAATATCGCTTCCTCACCCAGCCGATCAAGTTCCTACCCGGACCCGATGGCAGACTCGCCGCGGTGGAATGTCTCGAAATGAAACTGGGCGAACCCGATAAAAAAGGACGCCGCAAACCGGTCCCTGTGGAAGGTTCGAACTTCATTGTCGAATGCGACACGGCAGTGCTGGCCCTGGGGTATTGGCCAGATCCCATCATCGGCAAGACCACGCCAAACCTTGAGGTTCATGATTGGGGCTTGATCACAGCTGACAAAGCCACCGGTGCTACATCACGTCCCGGCGTCTTCTCTGGTGGAGACTGCGTTACCGGACCAGACATCGTCGTCACTGCCATGACGGCCGGTCGTCGTGCTGCCTGGGCGATCGATGAGTATCTAAAAACGCTGTAAAGCGAAACAGAATTCCAAAGAATGATGCTCCTTTTGATCGTGTCAAAAGGAGCATCTCGTTTAAGGCTATAATTCTGCGCATGTTTTATCGTCTCTTGCATATTTTGGACTTTCTGGCCTTGGCCATTGCGGTCATTTTGGCATCTGGTGGCGATTCGCCTCGAGTGACCGGGAACTCAGACCGTGTCCGCGCCTATACGCGCGAGATCGAATTCGACTATCCCAACTGGGTCTGGAACGCAACCTGGATGAAATTTGAACAGAGCGCAATCGGCGCGCCGTATATTTTCGACCGGGGCACAAACAAGGATATTTTGATCGATTACCTGCGCACCACGAACCAGCTGATGCAGGCCGAAGCCGTCATCGAACAGATCTATGCCGACCCCAATATCAAAGACAAGGAATCGACGAGCAAAGTCGTACGTGCCCAACGCGATCAACTGATCGACAGACAAAAACAGCTTGCCCCATTCTCAGAAGCAACGCTCCAAAGTCAGGTTGCCGATACGCTCTCTGAATTTAGTCTTACCAGCGGCGGACAGACCATCCCACCTGTTCTTTATCACACGTCACCCACACCGCTGGCGCTGATCGTTGCCCCACGCGATCACATCGAGCAGATCGCCAATATTTCCGTTTTGCCTACTCTCACGCTCGATGAGCAGATCGCTCTCGAAAACAAAGTCTCCGAGTCGCTTGAGGTTTCCACATTGGTCGTTCCGATCGGAGGTGTGGGAGTCTACCCAACGATGGTGATGGAGACAACCAATCTTAGTTGGGTGCTCGACACCATTGCCCACGAATGGACTCACAACTACTTGAACCTGCGTCCGCTCGGACTCAATTACTCGACTACGCCCGAACTCCGTACGATGAACGAGACAACCGCATCCATTGTCGGTGGGGAGATCGGGAACTTCATCGTCCAGAAGTATTACCCGGAACTGCTCGGCTCTTCTCCCGGCCCGGGATTGGTCTCGTTGAACATAAGGTTCCTCCCCTCAATGGGATTCGGCGACCCGCCGCCATTCGACTTTCGTGCTGAGATGCATGAGACACGTGTCAAGACCGATGAACTGCTCGCCCAGGGAAAGATCGATGAGGCCGAAGCCTATATGGAACAGCGTAGACAGATCTTCATCCAGAACGGATACGTGATCCGAAAACTCAACCAGGCGTACTTTGCCTTCTACGGTGCCTATGCGGATGTTCCCGGCGGCGCGGCAGGCGAAGACCCGGTAGGTCCCGCTGTGCGCGCATTGCGTGAACAAAGCACATCGCTGGCAGATTTCATCAACACCATCGCGTGGATGACGTCCTTCGAACAGCTTCAACAAGCGATAAAAAAGTGACGGTCATTTCAAAGGATATCGTCACAGGAAACCAAATGAAAAAACTTCTTTCATCTTTTGTCTCGTTTCTTATTCTCGTTTCCTGTAATGCAAGCGCACCCACCCCACAAATCAACGCAAGTACAACTCCGACACCCAGGATCATCATTCCCACTCCACCTTCCTGCACAGATATCGTCATCGACCCCACACCGGGACCCGAGGTACCGTCGGTGTTTCCACCAATAACCGAAAAGGACCATGTACGCGGCACAGAAAACCCCACATTAACGGTAATGGAGTACAGCGATTATCAGGATCCGCGCAGTGCGCTGTTTGCCGAAGCGGTCAACCAGTTGTTGAGCGAAAACCCAAATGACGTGCAGGTGGTGAGTCGAATCTTTCCGTTGGTTACCATCAATGACAAGTCTGCTCTTGCCGCGCAGGCCGCAGAAGCCGCCGCAGAACAGGATAAATTCTGGGAGATCCGCAGTCTGTTGTACAAACAACAAGCGAACTGGCTCAATCTTTCGGTGGAGGATTTTGAACAATGGCTCACTGCTCAGGTATCGGCGCTGGGCATGAACGTGGACCAGTTCAAATCCGATCTCACACGGGAAGACATCGTTGCCCGAGTCCAACAGGCCTGGAATGACGGACAAAAGATGGGGCTGCCTGGCACACCGCTCGTCCTCCTAAACGGACAGATCTATGGCGGACCGCGCGACTTTAACAGTCTCGACAATATATTGAAATTGATCAAGTTGGGCGAGCGGCAATTCGAGTCCTGTCCACCAGTGACCATTCAACAGACCAAACAATACATCGCCACGCTTCACACAGAAAAGGGCGATGTGGTCATTCAACTATTCCCCAACAAGGCACCGATCACGGTGAACTCGTTCGTCTTCCTCGCCCGCAACGGATGGTACAACAACATCACGTTCCATCGCGTCCTTCCGAATCTTTACGCACAAACCGGCGACCCGAGCGGCACAGGCAAAGGCAACCCAGGATATTACATCATCACCGAGATCGACCCAACATTGAAGTTCGACCGTCCCGGCGTGGTGGCCATGGTCAACTCAGGGCCGGATACAAGCGGCAGTCAGTTCTTCGTCACCTATGCAGTGGCATCGGATTTCGATGGAAAATACACCATCTTCGGCCAGGTGCTGACCGGCATGGAAGTCCTTCAGCAATTAACGCCGCGTGATGCAAAACCCGATATCGTCACACCGCCCGGAGACAAGTTATTGAGCATTACCATCGAAGAGAAATAAACGACCTTCGATACTCATGGTAAGATATTTCTCATGTCTGTAACTCCTTATTCCTCCATAGCGCGTGACGGTGACCTGGCCCAGCTTGTCGGCTTGCGTCACAAACATTTCATTGTCCCTCTCAAAGCAGGTGCAAAATTCGAATCGCACCGCGGCATCCTGCTGCACGACGATCTGATCGGCAAGCAGTGGGGCACACAGGTCTTCAGTCACATTGGTTCGCCATTCTATTTATTGCAGCCATCGCTCGGTGACCTGTTGATCGACCTGCCGCGCACAACACAGATCCTCTACCCCAAAGACATCGGATATATCTTTGTCACCATGGGCATCGGCCCCGGCAGGAAAGTGATCGAAGCAGGGACAGGTTCCGGCTCGATGACAATCGCTCTGGCCTACACCGTGGGAGAGGATGGACGCGTCATTTCCTACGAAGTCAAACCAGATGTGCAGAATCTGGCCCGGAAAAATCTGACCCGCTTCGGTTTCGAATCACGCGTCGACTTCAAGCTGCGTGACATTACCGAAGGCTTCGATGAAACCGACGCGGATGCCTTCTTCCTCGACGTGCCGAACCCATATGACTTCATGGAACAGGTTCGTAGCGCGCTCAAGCCAGGTGGATTTCTATGTTGCCTTATTCCCACATTCAACCAGGTGGAAAAGACGCTTATTGCACTGCGACAAAGCAATTATGCCTTTGTGGAAGTATGCGAAATTTTGCTACGGTTCTTTCAGGCGGAACCCAACCGCATCCGTCCCACGGACCGCATGGTGGCACACACAGGGTTTTTGGTGTTTGCCCGAAAGATCGAGCCTAGTGATGATCCACGTGGCAAAGATTTGCTGGAAGAAGTTGGATAAATTGACCTTACAAAATTGCTGGAGAAGATACCATGCGCCGTATGTTTCGTCGTCAGATTCGTAAGACATTGGCTCAGGAAGTCCCGCCGATTTTGCAGGAGGCAAATTTTGCCTTTGACAAAGGCGAATATGGACGCGCCGGCGAGTTGTTCGAGAATCTTGCCAATGCAGCAGATGCACGTGGCGGACCGCGTGCTCCCATTTTTCATTTGCAAGCGGGACACGCACGCATCCTTGCCGGACAAACAAAATTGGGAATGCCATCCCTCAAGCGCGGACTCGAACTCTTTGCCCAGCGCGGTCAATGGCAGAAGCTGCACCAGGCTGGGAATCGCGTCGTTGGGGAGCTCTCGGCCCGCGGCTTAAGCAATGAAGCGAGCGAGATCGAGTCGTTCCTCAAGAAGTTATCTCCTTCCACACCAGCGATCGAATCCGCTCCCGCGAAGAAACCCATCCTGCCCACACATTGTCCATCGTGCGGCGCAGCAGTGCGACCCGATGAAGTCGAGTGGCTGGACGAAATGACCGCGGAGTGTGCCTATTGCGGAAGCCCAATTCGAGAGACCTGATCAAGGCCGGCACAAAGGGCTCAAGATTTATCAATAACGGATATTTCCCTTGTGTTTAGAAAATGAACCTGACCGAAGAATACATCACCCAAAAATTGACCGAAGCGATCCAAGCTGCGGAGCCATCGTCAGATGGTTATGCCGAAATCGACCTGACCCATGAGACGCGGCTCAAATGTGCAGCTGTCTTGATTCCGCTTGCCTGGCATGAAGATGAATGGCATGTGCTCTTCACCCGCCGTACAGACAAGGTCGAATCGCATAAGGGACAAGTGTCTTTCCCCGGCGGCGCTTGTGATGAAGGCGAAACCACGCCAGAACAAACCGCTCTCCGTGAAGCCGATGAAGAGATCGGGCTCAATCCTGCTGATGTCAAAGTGTTGGGCAGGCTGACGAACTTGATCACGGTCACCTATTTCCGCGTCACGCCAGTGGTTGGAATTATCAAGTGGCCCAACGTTTTTCGTGTTGGGGAACATGAAGTGGCGCGTGTGTTCACCATTCCACTCATGTGGCTGGCAAACCCAATGCACCGCTGGGAGTTCACCATGCCCGGCAGGAATCGAAGTTTGATCGCCTATCATCCCTATGACGGGGAATTGCTCTGGGGCGCGACAGCACGGATGACGGTGGATTTTTTGAACGTGTTGGGGTTATAGGCTGTCGATATAAGAAGCGCATCGCCTAACTAAAAAATCTCATTTCGCAGGAGAGTGCCGCTCGCAACCCGGTCAAAAGCTGGTGGGACAACGACATGCAAGTAACAAAAAAACTCCCCGACCAAAAGATCGGGGAGTTTCTCGTTGAAGAGAGAACTACTCTTCCTCTTCTTCCTTCTTGCCGCGTTCCACAGAAAGTTCGGGTTCGGTGGCAGTGGGCGTGACGCCTTCTGCACCGGGAACAACCGCACCTTCCTCTTCCACCTTGGCAAAGGTCGCAACCGCAACCATCGTCTCGGGGTCGTTGAGGATACGGATAGTATCGGGAACCTTGACTTCCTTGACACGAATACCTTCCCCAGGGCGGGCCAGGGTGGAAATATCCAGGTCAATGCGTTCCGGCAGGTCGGTCGGGAGACATTCCACTTCGAGTTCTTCCAGGTTGTGCACCATCACGGCGTTGTAATCCTTCACCGCGGGTGACACACCGATGAAATGAACGCTCACACTTGTGCGGATCTTCTCGGTCAGCGACACGGCCAAAAAGTCCACGTGCAGGAGGCGATTCTTGATGTAATCGCGCTGCTTCTCGCGCACGAGCGCGGGGTACTCTGTTCCATCCACGTTGATGGTCACCAGGCTGGACGATGTGAGCTTGCCCAACGCCAAAGCAGCAGAGTGCGCATCCAAATTGATGTTGAGCGGCTCGGTGTGACGACCATAAATGACCGCCGGAAGTTTGCCTTCGCGGCGCAAGGCCTTCACCTGCTTGCCAACCACATCACGCTTGGTTGCATTTAAAACGACTTTCTCCATCTTACCAACTCCTCGAGCGCCTCTCACCCATGATCGCATGAGTTACCTTCGCTCTATGAATAGAATTTCTGCAAGTACGGGCAACCGACTGGCCGCCCCTACATACATTCAACATTATTTTCGCCCGAACAACATCCGTCCGAGCAGCAACATGATACCCGCAAACAGACCACCCACCAACCCCGCGATCAAAGCGGATCGTGTATCGACAAGTGTTGTCACATTGCCTTCGATGTTCCGTCCGATCAGCAGAACGGTGCGGGACTCGGTCACATGGACATCGGTACCCGCCACGACTACAGCCATCGCGTTGTGGATTTCTGCGCTTCCTGCGGTCACCACGCCTGTGTACCCGCTCACAGACGCCTTCTCCGCCTGGACGTATCCCAGCAGTGCCTGTTCGGCAAGCATTTCAGTGGCTTCCACATTTGCCATGGCCGATTGACGTGCACTGACACGGGTCGCTTTCAGGCTGCCAGCTGCACTTTGCTGCATCTCGACCTCATCCGCTGTGATCATCTCTGCATCTGCCTGATGCATGCGGACAAGTTCGGCGTGAATATCTCTCACATCTTCATGAAAAATATTCGTTACCTGTGTCTCGTCAGTTTCGGGGGAACGTACGGGTTCGACCATGCTTCTTTCTACCGGCGTGAAATCGTCTCACAATTCTTGTGGCAGGAACATACAACGGGCTGGATTTTACCATACTATGACTTAATGAGGCGCTCTCTATTGTATAATCCCCCCATCTCACTCCAGGAAACCACATGCGTCGTTACTTGCTTTTCACTGTATTTATCTCTGGCATGACCACCCTTGCAGCCGAACTTGCCGCGGGACGTCTCATCGGCAACGTTTTCGGCACGAGCAACATCGTGTGGGCAAGCATTATCGGTTTGATCCTCATCTACCTCACACTGGGTTACTTCATCGGCGGCAAATGGGCAGATGCGGACCCGACGCCTGCCCGAATGTATCGCATTCTCGCCTGGGGCGCTTTCACACTGGGACTCGTCCCCTACATAGCGGGACCCGTCCTTCGATCCGCGGCGACCGCTTTTGAGGTGCTGCAGGTTGGCGTGTTGGGCGTATCCTTTGTTGCTGTGCTAATCCTGTTCAGCGTTCCCATCACATTGCTTGGCACAATCTCCCCATTCGCGATCCGCTTATCTGTTGACAATCCATCGCGTGCAGGACAAATCTCCGGACAGATCTACGCCATCTCCACGCTGGGTTCGTTCATCGGCACATTTCTTCCAACGCTGGTCACCATCCCTGCCATCGGGACGACAAAGACGTTTTTGCTATTTAGCCTTGTACTCCTGTTCGTCGCTCTTGCCGGGCTTGGACAGTTTGTCAGCCGTCGCGAAATGCTCAAACTACTGTGGATGCCCGTTGTCATCGCTGTGATCGTCATCCTGGCATCGGGACAGGCGATGAAACAGAACAGCGGACAAGTTTATGAGACCGAATCGGCATACAACTATATCCAGGTTGCTGAGCAAAATGGTTACACGATCTTACGTCTAAACGAGGGACAGGGAGTCCATTCGATCTATAAAGAAGATACGCTGCAATATAACGGCCCCTGGGACCAGGTTCTGGTGGGTCCATATTTTTATTCCAACCGCAAGCCGTCGGATATAAAACGTGTTGCCATTGTAGGGCTCGCCGCTGGAACAGCCGCGCGTCAGTTGACCGCGGTCTACGGCGATATCCCGATCGATGGTTTCGAACTCGACCCGAAGATCGTTGACGTGGGACGTCACTATTTCGGAATGACAATGCCAAACCTGAACGTAGTCATCGGTGACGGACGCTTGAACCTAGAACGCAGCCCTTATAAATACGACATTATCTCTATAGACGCGTATCGCCCGCCATACATTCCCGCGCACATGACAACGCAGGAATTTTTTGAGATCGTCGCCTCTCACCTGACCGACAACGGTGTACTGACCATCAACAGCGCCAGCGTCCCCGGTGACCGGCGACTCATCGACGGGCTCGCCACCACGATGGGAACCATCTTTCCTTCCATTTATACGATGGATATCCCCGGCACGTTGAACACGATGATCTTCGCCACCAAACAGCCCACACAACCGGAAAACTTTGCCGTCAACCTCCTTACCCTTTCACAAGACCCGAGCGTACATCCGCTCTTGATCTCGACAATGCAAACCACATTTGCCAACCTGAAATCAGGCTATGAAGTGACTACAGTCTTCACTGACGACCACGCTCCCATCGAGTGGATCGTCAACGACATGGTGGTCCGCTTTATTCTGGGTGGCGGAACACAGTATCTGCAATAACGTATGAAAATAACTCTATTTCCCTGGCTTGTTTCTCTTTTGATACCGCTTGCCCTGATTGGCTTTGCCATCCGCGTATTGTTATCTCCAATCTTTTACAAGGTTGAATACAATCTGCCCTATTTTCCACCTGATGACTACGGCTTTACGAAGGCAAATCGTTTGAAGTGGGCTCCGTATGCCGTGAATTACCTCACGAACAACGCAGATATTTCCTACCTGGGCGATTTGAAATTCGAGGATGGCAAACCGCTCTACAATGAACGGGAACTCAGCCATATGAAGGATGTCAAACGCCTTACACAAAGCGCTCTACGGATCTGGTATGTGACCCTGGCGTTACTGCTCGGGTTGGGGCTGTGGGCACGGTTCGGAGGCTGGTGGGATGGCTACCGTCTCGGTTTGATGCGCGGCGGTTGGCTGATGGTGGGGCTCGCTGTCACAATCGGAGCGATTGTCGTGGTCGGTATCGTCATCAATCCAGATGTATTCAACAGCTTTTTTACAGCCTTCCACGGTCTCTTTTTCGAGGGTGACTCGTGGCTGTTCCTCTTCTCAGACACGCTTATCCGCCTGTTCCCCATCCGTTTCTGGCAGGATGCGTTCCTATGGGCTGCTGTGATCGCCCTTGGCGGAGGCGTTGCGCTGGGGCTGGGGTTAAAAACGAGGTAAAAGAAACCTTGTGAAGGTTTGGAATCTTCGCAAGGCTATTGATGTATAATCGCGACGAGGAGAATTGGAGCATGCCAGAATTATTATCGTTGGAGAACAAAGTTGCCATTGTGACAGGCGGATCGCGCGGCATCGGTCGTGCGGTGGCGCTGGAACTTGCAGGGCGCGGCGCGGCGGTTGTAGTCAACTACAACAAATCGTCCGAAGCAGCCGAGGAAGTGGTCAAAAAGATCGAAGAAGCGGGCGGAAAAGCCGCCGCTTTCCAGGCGGATGTATCCGATTTCAAGCAAGCCGAAGCGCTGGTCAAGTTTGCGGTCGAAAAATTTGGCGACCTGAGTATCCTTGTGAATAATGCTGGTATCACCAAAGACATGGTCATTATGATGATGTCTGAAAATGATTGGGACTCGGTCATTACGACCAACCTAAAATCCACCTTTAACTGTTCGAAGGCTGCCGTCAAGCACATGATGCGTAAACGCACAGGACGTATCATCAACATGGCTTCGGTTGCAGGGCAGATGGGAAACCCCGGTCAGACCAATTACTCCGCGTCCAAAGGCGGACAGATCGCCTTCACCAAAGCGCTCGCGCGCGAAGTGGCTGCCCGCAATATCACCGTCAACGCCATTGCGCCCGGCTTCGTAGATACCGAAATTCTCGATGCCATGTCACCCGAGACGTTGGAAGCCGCGCTGAAACTCGTACCACTGGCGCGCAAGGGAAAGCCTGAAGAGATCGCCTATGCTGTTGCGTTCTTCGCTTCCGATCAGGCGGCGTTCATTACCGGGCAGGTGCTCGGCGTGGACGGCGGAATGGCAATGATGTAAAGATTACCCTTTCCTCTGTATCCATTCTTTAGAGCTAAAGGAATGGGAGGCAGGGAAATAAGGAGAAAAAAATGATGTACACACAATCCCAAGGAAAAACTACCGTTGCGCCCGATGTGCTGATCACCATTGCACGTCTTTCTGCTTTGAGCGTACCAGGCGTCAGCCGCATGGCCAACGTCACCGGCGGCGTGAACAAACTCTTCAAACGCGGTGTGCACGACGGTGTACGGATGGAGATCAAAGATAACACCGTTTTTGCCAATCTATATCTCATTCTCAAAAAGGATGTCAACATCCGTGAAGTAAGCCGCAACGTCCAAAGCCAGGTAGCACGGGCGTTGCAGGAAATGGTCGGCATGGATATCGGTGAGATCGAGATCCACATTGAAGACATCGATTACGAGGAACAAGAGGCGCAGCCTGCATGAAACCCCGCACCAGGGCACGATCCCTTGCCCTGCAAGTACTTTACGAAGTAGATATTGCGAACCATCCTCCCGGCGAGATCTTCAAACTTCGCCTTGAGGAGTCCCCGCTGGCAGATGACCTGGCAGAATTTGCCCGCCAGATCATCTTCGGTACCCTTCCCCTTACCCAGACACTCGATCATCTGATCGCCAAATATGCACCCGAATGGCCGCTCGACCAGATCGCGGCCATCGACCGCAACATCCTGCGTATGGCATTATGGGAGTTCGCCGTCTCCGGTGAAACGCCCCTCAAAGTGGCGATCAACGAAGCGGTTGAACTTGCCAAGTTATACGGCTCCGACTCTGCGCCGCGTTTCGTCAACGGCGTGTTGGGCGCGCTGGCAGATCACCAAAACGAAATTCAACAGGCACTTCAAAAGTCATAACGTATGGAAATTCTTGGTATCGGTGCATCCGAACTCGTCTTCATTGTTATCATCGCCATCATCATCCTGGGTCCCAAGGATATGCAGAAGGCGGGCAAAACCGTTGGGCGATGGCTCAATCAATTTATCAAATCTGACGGATGGAAGGCACTGCAGCGGGCTTCGAAAGAGATCCGCAACCTGCCGACCAATTTGATGCGGGAAGCGAACCTGGAGGAAGTGCAGCAAATGGGACGCGATATTCGCAACAGCATCGATCCGCGTCGGCAGCCGCCCGCTTCCTCACCCTCACCCGACGCGACCCCGTCAAACGAAGCCGGGACATCCCCGCAGCCGCCCACCGCCAACAACGAAACACAAGGCACCTCCGAAGCCGGTAACGACGCAGAAATAAAATGAAAAAAATCTTTACCACACTCTGGCGGGTCATTACCTTTCCCTTCCGACTGATCTTCAACATCATTGCCTTCCCCTTCCGTTCGATCGGCAAGGCCATCAAATTTCTCAACACCGACGCAGACGATCGTCCCATTTTGGATACGTTCTCTTCACTTGCCACTGAAGAACTGGCACGCGCCAGTCTGTGGGACCACATCGAAGAATTGCGCATGCATCTGCTGCGCATCGTGGTTGGACTGGCGATCGGCATCGGAATCTCGTTCTATTTTGCCATTCCCCTCATGGAATACATGGCAGGACCCGTGGGTGGACTACCCGAACTCCAGGCCATTCAGGTGACCGAGGAGATCGGTGTCTTCATGCGCGTCGCTCTGACCAGCGGCATTGCCATCATGCTCCCCTATATTGCCTTCGAGATCTGGCTCTTTGCCGCGCCCGGATTGACATCGAAAGAAAAGAAGAATACGCTGTTGGGAATCCCACTTGCCACGATCCTTTTCCTAAGTGGCATGGCATTCACCTTTTATGTATTGATCCCTGCCGCCATTCCTTTCCTGGGCGGTTTCACTGCCATCTCGCAAAAATGGACTGCAGGCGAATACTTTGGCTTCATTACCGGGTTGATGATCTGGATCGGTATTTTCTTTGAATTCCCGCTGGTCATTTACCTGTTGACATCCATTGGGCTGGTAAAACCGGACATCCTGCGACAGCAGTGGCGCATCGCCATCGTAATCATCGCCATCATCGCCGCAGCGGTCACTCCCACCGTGGATCCGGTCAACATGTCGCTGGTGATGCTGCCCATGTCGCTGTTATATTTCATCAGCATCGGGCTGAGCTATATCGCCTACGCCGGGCGAAAGAAGAACCTGCCAGCGAAGGAAGAGTCCGTTTAAGGGAATCCGTGTTCGGCTTGGAAATGAAGAGCTGAGCACCGTCGACATGCAAGCGTTGAGGAGAGAAATGAAATCACGTTCTGTTTTTTCGCGTCCCCTTCTTGTATTCATTGTCATCCTGGCGTTGACCAGTCAGGCGTGCGCCATCACACTCTTCGAGTGGCCGTCCAATATCAAGTTCCCTGGCACATCGTCGACTCCGGCTGCCACGGGTCCCACCCCCACACCCATGCCGCGTTCGCAGGTGCAGTTCACGGTGCGCCTGCCAGAGCCGCTGCCTGCCGGGGAAGTGCTCGCCTTGAGTGTTGTGGATGAAGTGACCGGTATCGCCCTCAACGCCGTGGATTATCAAATGACCGCAGTCGATACAACCACCTATACAGCGACATTGGCCATTCCCGATCAGGCAGTTCTGAAATATCGTTACATCCGGCGCGGGGCATCGATCATCTTCGAAGACAGCAACAACGATACGTCGATCCGTTACCGCATGGTGTACATCAGTGGACCAACGCAAGTTGTAGACACGGTTAGCAGCTGGTCAGATAAACCATTCAGCACCTTCTCTGGGAATATCTTCGGCACTGTGCTCAATACAGATAGCGGTGCACCGATCCCCGGTATTTTGGTCACAGCGGGCGGCGTGCAAACGCTCACCGATTCGGCTGGACACTTCGAGTTGCTTGGTCTGCGCGGCGGGACTCACAACCTTGTGGCGTACGCGCTCGATGGTTCATACCAAACCTTCCAACAGGGAGCGACCGTCGCCGAGAACCAGGCTACGCCTGTGCAAATTTTGATGCGACCTGCTCAACTGGTCAACATCATTTTCACCGTCACGGTTCCTTCTTCCACACAACCTGGCGTGCCAATACGACTCGCCGGAAACCTGCTGCAGCTTGGCAACACTTTCTCCGATTTGCGCGGCGGGTTGAGCACGGTTGCCGACCGTATGCCTACCCTAACCCCGCTTCCCGATGGACGCTACTCCGTTTCGCTGTTCCTTCCGGTTGGCACGTTCATCGAATATAAATACACGCTCGGCGATGGCTTCTGGAATTCGGAATTTACCTCCACCGGCCAATACATGACGCGTACTCTCGTCGTCCCTGCGCAGGGCACGACCATCGAAGATTATGTCCAATCATGGCAGGCGGGACCGAACGCTCCAATCCTCTTCGAAGTGACCGTTCCGCAGGATACGCCTACCACCGACACGGTCTACATCCAGTTCAATCCCTACGGCTGGACACAGCCAATTCCCATGTGGCCGCGCGGCAACAATCAATGGGGCTACAAGCTGTATGGCCCCTTGAACATGGTCGGTTCCTTCGGGTATCGCTATTGCCGCAACGCTCAATGCAATGCAGCCGATGACACACAGACCAGCGGCGAAACATCCCGTGGGCGTTCCGTCTCACCCAGTATCGCACCACAAGACATCTCGGATACCGTCAACCAATGGACGTGGGCGCAAAAAACTACACCGCCCACGCTGGTCGCTACAACCATCCCCTCACGAGGCACAGGCTTTTTTGCAGGCGTGGAGTTTCAGAACGTCAACGATCTGGGCATCGCCAATGTGAATAACTATGCGTTGCAGAACGTTCAGGCAATTGGTTCCAATTGGGTTGTGTACACACCCACCTGGACGTACGCACACAACAATCCCATCGTCTTCTCCTCCGTTCCTGGCAGGGATGCGTTCTGGTCAGACACAGTTGCGGAGGCGGCACAGGCGCGAGCGCTCAACCTCAACGTGGCCATCTTCGCCCAGCCGCGCTTCCCCACCACCGCAGACGATTTCTGGAAGTCTGCACCGCACGACTCTGGATGGTGGGATACCTGGTTCACTCATTACCGCGCCTTTGTTGTGAATTATGCAGATCTGGCCACTCTGGGCGGAGCACAGGCGATCATCCTGGGCGGCGATTGGATCGCTCCGGCTCTTCCTTCGGGGCAGCTTTCCGATGGTTCATCAAGTGGTGTTCCGGCCGACGCGGAGACGCGCTGGAAAAATATCATCGCCGAAGTGAGGCAACACTTCCGCGGCAATGTTCTCTTTGCCCTGCCCTACACGAATGCAGATATCATTCCGCCCATCAATGTATTGAAAGATACCGATGGCGTCTACCTGCTCTGGTCTGCCAAACTAAGCGACTCACCCTCCCCCAACAAAGCGGACTTGATGACAGAAGCCGGTCGTCTGCTGGATGAAAATGTCGCACCCGTTCAGACACAGGTCAACAAGCCGTTCATCATCGCGCTGTCGTATCCATCGTCCACATACTCAGCCACCGGTTGCATCCCCAATGGAAGCGGTGGCTGTCTCGATTGGACTGCACTCAATCGACCGAATCCCGATATCAGCACAGTAAATTTGGATATACAGCAGCAGTTCGACATCTACGACGCCATGTTCAACGCGGTCAACGCGAGGTCGTGGGTGGCTGGCTTTGTCAGCCGCGGATATTTCTCGCCGGTCGCATTGCAGGATAAGTCTGCCTCCGTTCACGGGAAGCCCGCTGCAGACTTGTTGTGGTATTGGTTCCCGAGATTGCTGGGAAATGTGAAGTAACCTGCAGGCTGGGCAACAACATCCTAAAACGAAAGAGACGCTCGTCCCTGAACGTCTCTTTTTTCATATGCATGTGTTCTAGTTAGTTGTGCTATTCCACTTTCGCCGGAGGAGTAATGAGAAAAATTGGTGTCTTTTTGAAACGGGGATTGATCTCGGTCGTTGTGTTAGCCATCGTTGCGGGGGCAGCTGGAACGTATTATTTCAAAAGCTACCTGCCGAACACCGTTGCGCCAAGATC